>NZ_JAIVFR010000832.1 GCF_020829685.1 Nostoc sp. CHAB 5715
TATAAAACCAATAGGCGTTCTAACAGCCCAATATTTTTTCTCAAACTCAATAAAGCCTTGGCGTGTAAAAACTTGGACATCATTAGGCAAAATTGCTTGCAAATTTTTTAGTACTGTTTCTGCATTAGTACCAGGTTTGAGGGAAATCAAACCGATATCTATCATATCTGCCGGACGACTATTGGGATTTATCCTCAGGAAAGTTGAGTCACTGACAAGTAAATTACCGTCTACCCCAAAGGAAGGCCCTAAGCTGAATAAGCCAGCAATTCTAACTCTATAGCCAATTAATGAATTGAAGGGAAATATTTCAATTGTCTGTGCAGTATCTCCCGCATCAAATTTTTGAGCTATTGGGCCAAACTCTGGACGAGAACTCCGATCAAAAAGCACGACATCGGGAATTTTCAGTTTATCTAAATTTTTCTCAACTTCTGGGATGTTCATCACAGGTCTACCTGGATCAAAACCAATAACGTATATTGAATATTTCTCACCAGTTGCCGGATTTTTCAGTTTTGCAAATTGCAAATACATGGGGCTAACTGACTCTACGCCATCAAAGGCTAGAGATTGGTACAAACGAGTCCGCGAAAAACTTTGATTTGAGGTCAAAGATTTATATTGAGAACTAACTAAAAATAAATCTCCTTTGAGATTCTGATGTACTGCGGTCGCACTTGAATAGAGGGCATCTTGAAAACCAAGTTGCACAAACATTAGCAGCACAATAAAACCAATCCCGGCTACAGCTACTAGTAAACGAACTTTTTGCTGGGCTAGCTGTAGCCATCCTAAAGGAATTTTGAAATTCATGGATTTATTTGTCATTTGTCATTTGTCATTTGTTATTTGTCATTTGTGAATGACCAATGCCCCATGCCCAATGACTAAATATGAATGGCGACATCCACTTGTAAGTTAGTTAAACGAGCCACCCGCTCACTATCTGCGGGATTATCAATGGAGATTTTCACTTCAATTATTCTGCGGTCTGTATCTGAGCCAGGGTTGAGGCTGAAGATGTTTTGCTTGTCAACTTGCCAACCAATCTCTTTTACAGTTCCTTTTATTGTTCCAGTAAATGCAGTGCTGGTAATGGTGGCTTTTTGTCCTACACGCACTTTTTGAATATCGGTTTGATACACCTCTGCAATCACATACATTTGAGATGTCTTACCGATTTCAGCAAATCCTCTGCTGGTGCTGATTACTTCTCCGGTTTTGGCGTGAATTTTCAAAATTTTGCCATTTATGGGAGATTTGATGTAACTTAAATCCAAGTCGGCTTTTGCTTGTTGAACAGAAGTTGTTGCACTGTTGACTTCGGTTTGTGCTACCTGAACATCTACACTACGCACTTCACTAATACTGGTGAGTTGCGCTTGTGCTTGCTTGCGTTGTTCTTGGTATGTGTCTTGAGTCCGCTTGAGCATGGCTTGGGCTTCTGTTAGCTGCTGTTGTGTAGTCTTTAGTTGCAAAGCTTTGGTATCTGCTACAGAAGCCGCGATCGCACCTTGTTTATATAATTGCTGATAGCGATTATTCTCGGCTTGAGCATTGTCTACTTCAGCCTGGATTCGGTCGATTGTCGCCTGTTGTGTAGCAACGTCTCCTTTATATTGTGGCTCTAAACGTGCGATCGCTGCCTTTTGAGCATCAACATCTCCGGTTTTAGCTCCAGATTTCACCTGCGCTAGTTTAGCTTTGGCAACTTGCAGTTGGTCTAAAGCTTGTTGCAATGCGGTTTTAGAACGACCATAATTTTCTAGATATGCCAATAATTGCCCTGCTTTAACCGCATCGCCTTCTTTTACCAACAGTCTTTCTACTCGCACTCCGTTATTGGCATTGGGAGCATTCAAAGAAGTAACTTCGCCTTCTGGTTCTAAACGTCCCAAAGCAGTCACAGCAACTTTCGCAGGAGTGGCAGCTTTTGGAGGATTCGCTTGTGGTGTCACAACTTTAGGTTTAGACCAAAACGGTACCAAACTATAAAAAGCTATTAATCCCGCCGCCAAAGTGAGAGAAGCTGCTAAAATTACTTGCGATCGCCCTACGGGTTTTGTGAATAATCGGCTTTCTTTATTTACTGCCATATTTTCATTCCAATTCTGTTTTCTAGGGGATAGCCTGGTTATATTTAGTCGATTAGATATAGACTCATCCGCAAATTACCAAGAGGGCTTTTCCTCTAGGGTTTCTACCTTAATCAAGTGGATGGGTCTAAATTGGTTTTATATGAATTGTTGTACGCTTTTGCCGCCCAAATTCACTATTGTGGCGTGAAAATTAATGGTGTATTACTTCAAAGCTTCCTAAGTTATATTCTAATTTGACATCTAATCCAGTAGCGTAAAATACAATAGCGCTAACCGGGAAACTTAACTCTCAAGAATAACGAAGCGCCAGTAAAAATGAACTCAAAGTTTGGATAAACTTGTTATTAACAATGGCATAGAAAGTGAATATTGTCAACTGATTAACTTTGCATAAGTCCTGATTCTCTCACTAAAATATTTCATCACAATCAGATTAGAGACTGAAGAAATTTGCTCATCACTAATCCCTTGTCTGCTAATTGAATACCAAAAGATAGTTCGTTATTAAGTAGATTTGATATTACTAACAGATTATTATTAGCAAGGTTGTGTAGTATTAGACATTCTTATCAGCTTTGTTCATATAGCAGTCCTAAATCATTTGTGAAATATTTTTCTCTTTGCTGTCATTAGTCATTAGTTATTTGTCCTTTGTAATCACAAATGACCAAGGACGACCATAACAAAATTTTCACAATCTCATTTAGGATTGCTATAGTAATTAAAGGCATGAATCGATACCTTTGCTGGTTTACGCTAACGCACATCTAAAAATACATGAGTATACTGTGGTGGAAGTTTGTTTACTTTTAACAAGGGATTTGACCCCTTGTGATTACCAACATACTTATAAATCTTCTGCTTCGTTGCCATCCCGCCTTGGAATAAATTCCAAGGCTAATAGCGAAAGTCCTCTTAAGAGGACTAAATACAGACTTTGAAACGATGTATATGATTATCCAGGGCTATTTCATTCTCATCTAGCCCGCCTCAGAATAAATTCTGAGGCTAATAACAAAAGTCGTCTAAAGACGACTAAGAAAGATTTTTAGTCCACTTTAGTGGACTTAAGCTAAAAGCCTGTGAACTTTAGTTCTGGGCGGTTTATGTTTAGAACGAAATAGCCCTGTATGATTATCCTTGATGAAAGCGAAAATTTCAGTCCACTTGAGTGGACTTGAACTATAAGCCGCAGAACTTAATATGAATAAATTGCTTACCATTGCCATTCCTACATTCAATCGTGCTAGTTTACTTGATAAACAATTAGCATGGCTAGCTCAAGCTATTAAAGGTTTTGAAGATGATTGTGAGATTTTAG
>NZ_JAIVFR010000833.1 GCF_020829685.1 Nostoc sp. CHAB 5715
TAACCAAAGGTTGCAGTGGCAACAGTTTGTCCAAGGCATCACAGCGAAGAATCTTAAGGAGAAAATAACGCAATTTTGGCAATCTTACTACCAAAGCCAAAATCAAATCCGGCGAATTGCGACAATCTATGCGATTACTGTACTCATCCTGTGGTTGGCTGGAATAGTTCTTTACCGCTTGTATTATCCCCACATTACTCTCCAAGAAGCTTTCTATGCAACAGCAGTCTTGCTCTTGGGAGGATACGGAGATTTATTTGGCGGTGTTGAGTTTTCATCGTCGCAAGTAGAACCTTCAGACCATATCCCTTGGTGGTTGCGGTTGTTTAGCCTGGGACTCACGTTGACAGGTCAAGCTTTCGTGGGAGTATTATACGCACTGCTGACTGATGCTCTTGTCACTTCAAGATTTCAGTTTTTTAATTCTCGTCCTCCCATACCACAACGCAACCATGTGGTGATTATTGGCTTAAATCGCTTGGGACAGAGAGTGGCTACTCTTTTGCAAGAACTCAACCAGCCCTTAGTAGGAATTCATACTACCACTCTCGACCAAAACACTTTACCTGACATGCCCCTTATTGTTAGCAATGCTACCGAAGCACTAACTAAGGTGAATCTCTCCCGTGCTAAAAGCATCGTTTTAGTTGGGGACGATAATATGGAAAATCTGGAAATTGGTTTGATGGCTCATGCAATGAACCCCGCTACTAGCTTGATTATCCGCTCTCAAGATCGCCATTTTAGTGATAATATTGCCCCTCTGTTTCCCTATGCCCAAGTTTTGTGTGGCGCGGCTTTATCGGCAGAAGTCTTTGCTTGTGCTGCCTTTGGAGAAAATGTTCTGAGCTTGTTTCACTTGAGCGAGCAAATAGTCATGGTGACGGAATATAAAATTGAAGATGGCGATACCCTCAATGGGTTGCTTTTATCTGAAATAGCCTATGGGTACAGTGTTGTGCCGATTCTCTACCAGAAATATAGCCGAGACAATTACTCCTTGATGCCCTGGTATGATGTTAAGCTTTATGCTGGCGATCGCTTAATTGTTTTAGCCACAAGCAGTAGTTTGCAGCGAATTGAATGGGGTGAAATGCTGCCTCGCCTTTGGCAGGTGCAGATTGAAAAAGCTCTGACTACAAATGCTATTATGTATGGCGCCCAAGAAATAGTCTTGATTACGGGATGTAGTTCCACTACTGCTAGGCAATGGATGAATAATTTGCCTGGAGTGTTGCCGATACCACTTTATAAACATCAAGCTCAACGCCTTGTGCGTGAGTTAACAAAAATACAAGTTTTGGCAAATGTAATCTTCATTGGGCAAGGCAGTAGCTCGAGTTGAGCGAACTGGCGTATCATTGTAGGAACACAATATATTGATATTGCGTCCCTACACATGTGATCTAAGCACTGTAATAGCCGGAAGTTGAAACAAACGACAGTTGTACGGCTCCTACAGTGTTGTGAAACTATCTAGAACGAGTACCTGTTACTTCATTAGGATCGTTATAAGCCTGCACTTTTTCCCGATTACGAGCCAGACCTGCTAAACCGGCTAGACCAAGTAAACCTAGCCAACCCCAATCGAAACCGCGATCGCTAGTTCTTTCGGAAGCTGCGACGCCTGTATTCCTATTAGTACCTGTAGTGTCAGTGCCTGTAGCATCACTACCTGCTGTACCACTGCCTGTAGCATCACTACCTGTTGTACCACTGCCTGTTGCACCACTACCTGTACCACCTGTTGCACCACTGCCTGTAGTTCCAGTACTTGTACCACTACCTATACCATCTGTTGTACCACTACCTGTTGTATCAGTACCTGTACCACCTGTTGTACCACTACCTGTAGTTCCAGTACCTGTTGTACCACTACCTGTTGTATCAGTACCTGTAGTTCCAGTACCTGTTGTACCACTACCTGTAGTGCCAGTACCTGTAGTTCCAGTACCTGTAGTGCCAGTACCTGTAGTGCCAGTACCTGTACCACTACCTGAGCTACTGCCAGCACTGGAGCCTCCGCTTTGGGCATAAACAGAAGGAGGTAAAGACAAAGAAGCGAAACTGATGGCAAAGACAGTAGCCAAAACAGCTTTAGATAAATCAAAAGGCTTCATAGTTATGGTTCCTTTTATGTTCTAGATTTCTGTAGTTGATTTTCAAAACCGATATTGTTTACTCAATCTACTGCTAAATTAGGGAATTTTTCACAAGATAGATTGAGGAGTCTTTAATTTAGTTTCTTTTGGAAATTTAAAAGCATTTTAAGCTCACACACACAACAACTTAACTATTCCTCAGATTCAAACTAATTCATAATCAGTAATTACTAATTTTTGATATGATTGTGAACCAAGTAACAAAGCCGCTTGTCCACAACGACAAGGAATAATATTTATTTCTCATAAAACTACATTCACTTGCATCATAATTTATTTTTAATTACTTATTGTGAATTCTTTTGTTATTCCTATTCAAGATAGCTGCTAGTTTTTTGCAGGGCTTCTACCATAAGAGTAAACTCAATTCTATCGCAGGAATTAATTTGGCATTAAAGTTAGTTTATGAACCTAAAGATAATTAAACTTTTTGGAGCTTGCAATTAGACAAGCAGGCTTCAAGATAAGCACAATCTTCACATTGGGTATTTTGCCCTGGATTGGTACATCCACAGGGAGGGTTCACAAAACATTCAGAATAATCTTTATGTGTTTGAGATTTTTTGGATATAAAGTATAAAGCTGCTTCTTGTAGACAAAAAACAAAATCTTTAACCATAAAATTCCCTACCAATCATAATGATATGTAACGATTTTTTAGTTCATTTAGTTACTTATTTAAATGCGTTAACTAAGTAGGCAAGAATAAATCAAACTATGTTACGCAATAATGTAAAACTAATTAAAGTGGCTCGTTATAACGGATAAAGACATATTTTATAGAAGGCATGACGTGTAGCTTGCTTCTCCCACAGAGAAAACTAATAACCTTTCAATTATTCACACTGGGTTACTTAATAAGTACAGGGGATCGCTAAGTTAAAGATAATTTTGGCCTCAAGAAAGCACTCTTTGTTAGTTGGGTATCAATAAACTAAAAAGTTTCAGCAGACAGATGCTGCCAAAGGTTGAGACTACATGTAACAATACTCTACAATCCTATTTCACCTGAGAGCTTATAACTTCATACTCCAGGTGTGTCTTACATTAGACTTAAGGAATATTTTCACATAACATGGTGCGTTACGGCTTGGGATTAACGCAGCCTAGTTAATATTTACTTTATATCGCTCTTTAATCACTCTCACCAGAGTAAAAACATATAATCCTTGCTACGCAGGAGTTTCAGGCAAAATACATATTTCTGACCATAATGTTAAAAAATAAAGGTTCAAACCCAAGTGCTGTATGA
>NZ_JAIVFR010000834.1 GCF_020829685.1 Nostoc sp. CHAB 5715
CGTCGAAGAAGATCAGCCTCTGGGTACGGCAGGCTGTGTAAAAAATATTGCTGAACTTCTTGATGAAACCTTTTTAGTCATTAGCGGCGATAGTATAACAGATTTTGACCTCACGGGTGCGATCGCAATGTCTGTCTTTAGCGGCTACTTAATGTACGTGCTAGCATCTCAAATCAAAGCTATTTGTCCTTACTGTATCGGTTCAGCTTTGTTCTCTGTGAGTCTTTTGGTATTGACGATTATCGGTCGAACTTGGGAGGATATAGGACAAATCTTCTTTACCGCCATTATTGTGGGTATGGTGACGCTGATTGGCACTTTAGGCGTTTATGCTGGTGTAAATCAATCAAATATTACACCTGTAACTCCAGGACAACCCGCAAAAATTACCTTTACTCCCAAAGGAGACGCTAACCCAGCCTTCGGTTGGAAAGTTACTACTACTTCTGGTGAGGCAGAAATAGCCTTAGCACGGCATCTGGCAAAGGTAGGCGCGAAGGAATACAGTGCTTACTGGTGTCCTCACTGCCATGAACAAAAGCTGCTTTTTGGTAAAGAAGCCGAAGAAATAATCAATAAGGATGTTAAGGTAGAGTGCGCTCCCGATGGACTTAAAGCTCAAACAGAACTGTGTAAAGCCGCAAAAATTGAAGGCTTCCCCACTTGGATTATCAATGGTAAAAGCTATAGCGGAGTCCAAAATTTAGAGGAACTAGCGAAAGTTTCTGGTTACACGGGCCCTCGTAACTTCAAGTATTTCAGGTAATCGACCTAGTGGTACGGTGTAGTTTACACCCAGTCAACCCCTTCGGGGAAGTCAAAAGTCAAAAGTCAAAAGTCAACTGGATGAATACAGCAAAATCTGTTTCCAGTTGGCTTTTTTGTTTTTGGTAATAGATAATAGGTCAGGACTTACGCAAAAACTCTCTGCAACTCTTATTCCTTCGTGTCCTTCGTGCCTTCGCGGTTCGTTATTCCGTAACTCGTGCGTAAGTCCTATAGGTGTTGTTCAATATCCATTGATGTCAACAAAAGCCTAGAAATAGCTTAACTGTCGGCTGACTCACCCACCTGGAACTTTAGTTCCAGGCTAATAGTTAAAGTCTACTGAAGTAGACTAAAGACTTTTGCTATTAGCAAGGAGCTAAAGTTCCTTGCGAGACATTACTTTTACGTTAAGTTGATACGTATGTCTAATATCCAATTAGTAATTTTCCTACGCTTTTATCCGCAAGCACCTTAAGCTTAAGAAAATAAACCAAGTATATTTGCTATTGAAAAACTCTTAGAAACTCTATTTAGCTCCTCCTGGAACTATGTTAATTCGATAGTTAATAGCTATAGGAAATAGAGAATATTTCTCCCCAGTAGTGTAATGGGAATGAATCAGCAGCTAGGCAAGCATTTTGTAAAGTTAATCTTTAAACTGAAACAATCGCTTGATCGAGGAAACAGAGAATTGATTACTGCCGCCAGCGTTGCAATCTGCGTCCTGCTTTTGCACTCCATCGGATTATTACAATCTTTGGAGTTGGCAGCTTTGGATCAATTTTTTCGCTTACGTCCAAATGAACCGCCAGAACAGCGTATTACCATCGTAGGGATTGATGAAGCCGATTTAAAGGAAGTAGGTTCGTGGCCGATTCCAGATGCGAAGATTGCCCAGTTGTTACAAAAATTGAACGTCCACAAACCCCGTGCTATTGGCTTAGATATCTACCGAGATTTGCCAGTAGGATCTGGTAATCAAGAACTTCGTAATGCTTATAAGTTAATGCCCAACTTGATTGGTATTGAGTTACTGGCAAATGACAAAAACGTTAATGTTTCACCTCCACTGGGGCTAAATAAGGATCAAGTGAGCTTTAACAATGTGCTATATGATCTCGATGGTAAAGTACGTCGCAGTTTGTTGTATTGGCACGTTAATAATCAGGTACACGAAAGTTTTGCTCTGAAGTTGGCTTTATTGTATTTAAAGTCAGAAAATATTACTCCCACCAAAGCAAAAAACAACCCTGAGTATTTGCAATTGGGTAAGGCCACGTTTACTCGTTTTGAGGCTAATGATGGTGCTTATGTGGGAGCTGATGCTAGAGGATACCAAATTTTAACTAATTTTCCCAAACCCAAATGTCAAAGTTCATCTGGAGAATTTTGTAGTTTTCGCCAGGTGTCGATGAGAGATGTATTGGCAGGTAAAGTCAAAGAAAACTTAATCAAAGATCGGATTATACTTATTGGTTCCACTGCACCCAGCCTCCAGGATTTTGTATTCATTCCCTACTCCAGCAGTCTAATGGGTACGGCCAAGCCTGTACCTGGTATTCAACTGCAAGCTTATTTTACTAGTGAGTTAATCTCAGCAGCTTTGCAAGGACGACCATTACTCAAGGTCTGGCCTGACTTATTGGAAAACTTGTGGATTTTTATTTGGTCTTATCTGGGAGCTGTCACGACATGGCGGATACGACACGCAACTAAGAGCCTCTTTAGCATCCTAGTTTCTTGCGTAGTATTGACCCTGAGTGCGTACCTTGCTTTCTTGTACGGTTGGTGGATACCGCTAATTCCCTCACTGTTTAGCTTTGGCAGTTCAGCTATTTGGATTACCAGTCATATTGCCCATATCCAAGAAGAGTGGAAACGTTCTAAAGAATTTTTGCATCACGTAATCAACACGATTCCCGATCCAATTTTTGTGAAAAATGAACAACACCAGTGGATTGTTTTAAATGAAGCGTATTGTCGATTTATCGGTTATCCGAATAAGTTGTTAATTGAAAAGTCAGACTATGACTTTTTCTCTAAACATGAAGCCGATGTGTTTCGACAACACGATGATCTTGTGTTCAGGACTCAAAAACCCCAGGAACATGAAGAAGAATTTACCAATGCAGATGGTCAGACTCATCAAATTGCCACTAAGCGATCGCTCCATAAAGACTCAGCTGGCAATTTCTTTTTAGTTGGGGTCATCCGAGATATTACTCAGCGCAAGCTCATGGAAGAACAGCTAAAACGTACTGCTGCTGAACTATTGTGCTCTAACAAGGAACTAAAACTCAAAGAAGACCACTTGCGTCACTTAGCGTATCACGATCCGCTCACAGGTTTATCCAATCGCAAATTTTTTGTCGAGCAACTTTACGAATCGTTACATTGGGCGCAACACAACAAGTTTGTGCTGGGGCTGCTGTTTATTGATTTAGATGGCTTTAAGCAAATCAATGATACTCTGGGACACGAGGTGGGCGATCGCTTGCTAATAACTATCGCGCGACGACTCAGCAACTCTTTACGCGCTAGTGATACAGTTTCTCGTTTAGGTGGCGATGAATTTACTGTGATTTTACGGGCAATTCCTAATGTTCAAATAGCTGGTACAATCGCCGACAAAATTTTAACTAG
>NZ_JAIVFR010000835.1 GCF_020829685.1 Nostoc sp. CHAB 5715
AGCCTTGGAATTCATTCCAAGGCGGGTGAGGAAGTTAACAGATAAGCGATTTTTAGCTTAAGTTGACACCAATGAGCAATGTGCTTTACCCCTACCGCGTGGTCTATTTACCTGAAAATAGCTGTAATTTATTTATAGTACCGTATAGTACTACATTTAACTACTACAAGATTACTAAACGAAAAAAGCCTGCGTCAGCAGGCTTTGTTTTGTGATGTTATTAAATGAGTGGGTGAGCAAGAAAAGCCACCACTATGACTTAGCGTTTCGCCAACTTCTTCGACATCTTCCGCAGACGAATCGATTGGGGTGTAACTTCCACCAATTCATCAGGGCCGATGTATTCCAAAGCACGCTCTAGACTCATGTCTATCGGTGCTTGCAGTTGCACTAGTTCATCGCCACCAGCCGCGCGGTGGTTGGTCAACTGCTTGGTCTTACAGATATTTAGTTCCAAATCTTGCGGACGATTGTGTTCGCCAACAATCATGCCTCTGTAAACCTTTGTGCCGGGAGTAATAAAGAATGCTCCTCTATCTTCGGCGTTCCTCATGGCGTAGAAGGTAGAAACGCCTTCTTCAAAGGAGATTAAAACGCCTTTGTTACGGGCTTCAATGTCGCCACTGAGTGGACGGTAGTCTAAGAAGCTGTGATTCATGATGCCTTCACCACGAGTCATCCGCATGAATTCACCCCGGAAACCAATCAAACCACGGGCAGGTATGACAAACTCTAGCTGGGTGCGATCGCCATTACCTGGTTGCATATCTTGCATTTCGCCTTTACGTTGTCCCAGGCGTTCGATACAGCTACCCACAGCATCAGCAGGAATGTCTAATACCAAGAGTTCGTAAGGTTCGCAAGGTTGACCACTGACTTCACGGTAAATTACCTGTGGCTGAGATACCTGAAACTCAAAGCCTTCCCGGCGCATGGTTTCAATTAAGATACCCAGGTGGAGTTCCCCACGACCGGAAACGAGGAATTTATCGGGAGAATCGGTTTCTTCAACGCGCAAAGCAACGTTGGTTTCAAGTTCGCGGAATAGGCGATCGCGCACTTGTCTTGATGTCACCAACTTACCTTCTTGACCAGCAAAGGGCGAATCATTCACCCAAAAGGTCATTTGCAAGGTTGGTTCATCCACTTTAATTAGTGGTAAAGCTTGTGGTTCATTGGGGTCAGTGATTGTTTCTCCAATATAAGCATCGGCGAAACCAGCCACCGCGACAATATAACCTGCGCTGGCTTCTTCCATTTCCACCCGTTTCAAACCTTCAAAGCCCATCAACTTGGTAATTTTACCCTTGACAATAGTGCCATTTTCTGTTACCAAAGCCGCTTGTTGTCCTGAGCGAATAGTACCGTTGTGAATTCTGCCAATGATAATCCGTCCCAGATATTCCGAATAATCTAGGGTTGTGACTTGTAATTGCAGAGGCTTATTGCGATCGCCCACTGGTGGTGGAACGTGTTTCAGAATCGCGTTAAACAAAGGTTGCATGTCTACCGATTCTGCTTCCAAGGTTTCCTTAGCAAAACCTCCCATCCCGGAAGCAAATAGATAAGGAAAATCACACTGGTCTTCATCTGCCCCTAATTCCAAGAACAGATCCAATACTTTATCAACAGCAACGTGGGGGTCAGCTTGTCCACGATCAATTTTGTTGATTACAACGATGGGGCGCAGCCCTTTTTCCAAAGCTTTTTTCAGAACAAAGCGCGTTTGGGGCATGGGGCCTTCATTGGCATCGACAATCAGAAGACATCCGTCAACCATGCCGAGTACGCGTTCAACTTCGCCACCAAAGTCGGCGTGTCCAGGAGTATCAACAATATTAATTAGTGTTTCTTTGTAACGAACTGCTGTATTTTTGGACAGGATAGTAATACCCCGTTCCCGTTCTAGGGCGTTGGAGTCCATAACGCAATCCGGAACGTCTTCGCCTTCGCGGAAAATGCCGGATTGTTTGAGGAGTGCGTCAACCAGCGTGGTTTTGCCGTGGTCAACGTGGGCGATAATGGCGACGTTGCGAATTGGGAGCGTCATAGAAGCTTTTGGTGAACTCTAGAGGGGGTTTATAAGATTTACATTTGAATGCTAGGCTGTTTTAACAGAATTGGGGATGATCGGCAAATTCTGTAAAGAACCTTTAACAATTCTAGCGTAATCGTCACAATTGCGGTGAGGTTTGTCAAGGCTGCATTGCGATCGCCTGAGTAAACGTCATCCTAAAAGGGGTTCGGAAATATTGAGACTTGATGCCGAAGTTTGTCTACCTTTAACCAGTAGCTTTGAGCAACTTGTCTAGTTAATTGAGATGGTAGCTGGATTTACGCCGTCCTGTAGTAGTAAATTGATTTTTAATAGTAAAAATGTACTAAAATATAAGTGTAAGTGACCGTTAAAAACAGCTAAGATAGTTAACCAGTCTTAATTTGCAAGTCTGATTATGATTGATTGTCTAAATGTGGCTCGCTACTTCATCGTCAGAGCTTACGAAGACAGTATAGAAGCAGAAATGACGAACATGAAGGTTCAAAAGCTTCTGTATTACGCGCAAAGCTTACATTTGGCGATGTATGATGAGCCATTGTTTGAAGAAGAAATACAAGCATGGCGCTATGGCCCTGTTTGTCCTCCGGCTTACAGGTTTTATAGTGAATTTGAAGCTAAACAATTACCTATTCCTAGTCAAGAATTCCTGTTAGAGATGCCTGAGGATAAGAGACAGCTTCTAGAAGAAGTATGGGAATATTTTGGTGGCTACCATGCTTATCAACTTAGTGGTATGACCGACTTGGAGTTTCCTTGGAAAAAGGCGCGTAAAGGTTTGCTACCTGAAGCTAGCTCAACTAAGGCAATTCTTCTTGAAGACTTGAAAGCATTGGGACACCAGAAACTAGACCAAATAGAGCGTGACCATCCAGCTTATCAATTCGTAATGCAGGAAATTTTAAAGGACGCTTGTACTTCGGAATCATCGACTCGTATTCGTAAAGGAGAAGTGCGTGACTGGCTCAACTCCCTTCTTGATTGAAAAATCCGATAATTTCAATCGTTTTTTCAAAAAACTCGCAAAAGCCTATAAGTCGGATTTTGTTGAGTGTATCATAGAAGTTTTGGAAGATTTAATTGAAGATCAATATCCCATCAATTCTCGTAACGAACCTTTACCTAGAAAGATTGAATTACCTCAAGGATGGTCATTTCACAAGCTAGAGTTGAAGGTATCCAAAGGCGCTTCGGGACAAATTAGATTAATGTATTTAGTCAATATAGGATTCCTATTTGATTTTTGAATAAACACCGTACACCTCGAAAAGCCTGATTCCCTACTCCCTACTCCCTATTCCCTACTCCCCGCCTACGCAAATAATTTCAAAAATCAAAGCGGATTAC
>NZ_JAIVFR010000836.1 GCF_020829685.1 Nostoc sp. CHAB 5715
GCAGCAAGTAAATCAAATTTGTGGCGTTCAGCGAAGCTGTACCGAAGGCACTCGCGGCATTTACCATATCAGCGATGAAGCTTATGAATACTTTACCTATAACGGCGTAAAACATGTTTCCCCTGGTCTGCATTATTAGAAATCCGCTGCTCACCGCCGGAGCCCGATGCAATAGAGACTGTAAATACATATTGTCCGTGAGTGCCCCCCATATAAAATGTAGCTGGTACATTGAAAGTCGAATTCTGATTAACCAGGATCATGTTTGAAGTAAATAGATGATTTGCTCCTGATAGACCTGTGTAAGTCCATCCATTCACCACATCTCCCGGGCTTAAGCCTACAATCCAATCCGCTCCTGATTTTAACCTGACAGTTATCAGTGAGCCGTCTGTAGGGGCATCATTTATCTCTATTACCCTTATTCTTAAATTAATAGGAATCGAAGACGAACCTGCCAGAGAAGAAGGAATCACCGTAAGGCTGGGAACCAGGTCAGGAATGGCTCCCAAACCTCCAAACCCATTAAGCTCGATATCCACAGCATCCGCAATCCCGTCATCATCATTGGAATCAACAAGACCATCCACAACCCCGTCAGCATTGGAGTCCAAACCACCTTTTCCGTTTTCAACGATGTCTTTCATGCCATCTCCATCACTGTCAAGATCATTGTAATCAGGCGTGCTGTCATTATCGGTATCTTTGGGCGATGGCTGTCCCGGAGAGCCGAATACCCCGTCATTGGTATCCACACTGTCCATGATGCCGTCCTGGTCACTGTCAGAGCCATCTACTTCCCCGTTGTTATCCGTGTCCGCGTATCCGGTTAAACCGCTCTCCCTTAAATCTGAAATGCTGTCATTGTCGCTGTCAAGGTCCCTGTAATCGGGCTTATTGTCTCCATCGGTATCTTTAGAAGCGGGCAGGTCAGGGGAACCGAAAACACCATCATTCGTATCGGCACTGTCACGGATACCGTCACCATCTGCATCGGGTCCGTCCACCACACCGTCAGCGTCTGCATCTGTTACTCCCGGCAATCCGTTTTCTTTCAGATCCGTAATTCCGTCATTGTCCGTATCCAGGTCTCTGAAATCAGCGATGCCATCGCCGTCAGTATCTCTTGAAGAAACAAGACCTGGTGAGCCAAATACATTATCCTGCGTATCGGCACTGTCTCTGATACCGTCACGATCTCCATCGGTACCATCCACTACCCCATCATTGTCGGCATCCTGAACACCGGCTACACCGTTTTCTCTCAGGTCTGTGATGCTGTCATTATCGCTGTCCAGATCCAGGTAGTCAGGAATCAGGTCACCGTCACTATCTTTGGGAGTGGTCGTTGAAAGTGGGTTCGGAGTGTCCAATACACCATTGTGGTCGGCGTCGTGGCTACTTACATTAACCCCGGATTCATACAGGTCCGTGATCCCGTCATTGTCGCTGTCGAGGTCCAGGTAATTGAAAATGCCGTCACCGTCGGTGTCTGTGTTAATACCTTCTGTATTGTCCGGGATACCGTCATTGTCAGAATCAGGGTCACAGGCATTTTTCAGGCCGTCTCCGTCGGTATCGATATAAGCTGATTTTCCGTTGGACTCGTTACAGGTATCGTTACAATCCGGGACGCCGTCACCATCCGCATCCAGGTTGTCATTTCCGGAGGCACATACATCCAGGCAGTCCGGCACGCCATCTCCATCTGTATCCAACTGAACGTAAGCGTAATAAATATCATAAGTCAATGGCAATCCGGCAGAAACAAGGCCCAGGTTGACATCAATCTCAATCTCATCAAAAGCCACCGAAGATTTTCCGCCCACAAAAGTTATCCCACCCGAGCCGCTTAGCAGATTCCCGCTGGCCAGGGACGCTCCTGTAAATTGTTGTACTGCATTCTGGGCATCGTCCTTATATAACCTGATCGTAATCCCGCTTAATAAACCCGCACTGATCAGGCTGCTTCCGCTTTTAATCGCAAAACCCGCTATTGTACCGGCAGGATAGTCAACTCCTCCCGTTCTTTTGACGGTCACCCTGGCTCCACCGCTAAGCAATCCCGTTAATACGCTGAAATGAGCAAAATCAGTAAGGCTGGCGTTCGTTACGTTGCCGGTGTTCGTCAAAGTACCCAATGTAACTCCATATATGCCTGTGGTATTGTAGACCGTAAAAAGACCCGGATCCCGGTCTCTGGACACCAGCTCTCCGGTATAAGGCTGGGCGGCGGCAGTAGTCAGTGCTGTGGTACAATCAGAACAACCTGTAGCCGGTTCTTCAAACGCATAATAAATCCTTAAAGCCGACAACGACGCGTCTAAAACAGAAGGAAATACAATCCTGACTTCGTTAAACGGCAAGGCGGTCGTGATGCCCAGTTTCTGTTTTCCATTGGCCGAAGAACCCAGTAAACTGAAACTTAACAAACCTGTTCCGCTACTGCTGTTGAGTGTCTCTTCGTCCTGTTTTATGCCATGCAGATAGGTTTCTATCTTAGCTCCGTCAAGAAGACTCAGTGAAATTAGACCGGAAGAATTAGACCCGATAACAAAACCGGCTTTGTGACCGGCAGGATAAATGACACTCTCATCTTTAACCGCCATATACGGAGAACCCAGTAAGCTGCTGCCGATCAGTCCGGGGGAATATAAAGCATAGTTTGATTTATCACCGTCAATTACCCTCTCAGCATTTGCCAGGCCGTTCAGCGATTGTATCAGACCTCCTCCGATAGCTACCGAAGTGCCTGAACCAGCAATAACATCGTCACAGACCGTGTTGTTTTCAGCTATCCCGCAATTGGGATCAAATGCCATGGCATAATAGATCCTGAGATTTTCCAGTACTGAAACCACTCCGGCTGAAACCAGGCGGATCTCATCAAAAGGCTTACTGTTGGCGGTCTTGAAATTGATAAATATTCTGCCGTTACTGCTACCTCCGAGCAACTGTACACTGAGCAAAGAGCCAGAACCATTATAAGACTCCTGCAGCGTTCCATCGAGCCAGGTCTGTACCACCATTCCGTTTAAGACATCCGCCGAGAGAAGACCCGCCGGAATTTCGACCACATACCCCGCAGCATAGCCACCGGGATATTGAAAACCCGGCCTTATATCCCTGACAGAAACCCCGCTTCCGTTAAGAACCCCTGCCAGACTTCCGAAAACCGCATAATTTGTGGTGTTCCCGTCTATAAGGTTGGAGCCGTTATTAACAAAAGAACCGGACAACACACCACCGCTTACAGGAGAAAATGCCTTGCCTTCTCCCGTTACCGGAGAATAACAAGGTGAGCCGTTTTGCCCCTGGACATAAAAAAACGAGACATTCAAAAAGAAACAAAAAATGCCTCTCAAGAGAAAAAAACAGTCCGATTTTTTCATAATTCTTAAAT
>NZ_JAIVFR010000837.1 GCF_020829685.1 Nostoc sp. CHAB 5715
GACACCAATGAGCAAAGTTTAGCCCCTACAGCATGGTCTATTGACGATCGCACGATAATATAAGAAAAGCCTGAAAACTTCCGGGAGCATCGTTAATGCACATCACGATGAATTTGTACAGTGCGTAAGTCCTAACTTAATATAATTCATTTACCAGAAGTAAAGTAAGTATTAATCGGTCAAAATAATATTACTCACAGGTCAGGATGCTGGACGCATGATTACTAAACCTAAAATTTTCATTGATGGCGAATCGGGAACCACAGGCTTAGAGATTTACTCACGCCTCAATCAACGGGATGACATCGAGTTAGTTAGCATTGAGGCATCTAAACGTAGAGATGCAACTGAGCGAGCTAAACTAATTAATGCCGTCGATGTTGTTATTCTCTGCCTACCTGATGATGCAGCCCGCGAAGCTGTTAGCTTAGTAAGTAGTAGTACGGTTAAGATCCTTGATGCTAGTAGTGCCCATCGCACAGCTAATAATTGGGTATATGGTTTTCCTGAACTAAATCCAGGACAGCGAGAGAAAATCGCCAGCGCCCAGTATGTCAGCAATCCAGGCTGTTATCCCACAGGATTTTTAGCCTGTATCCGTCCGTTGATTGCCAAGGGAATTTTAAAGAGTAATTTTCCCATCACCGTTAACGCAGTGTCAGGTTACTCTGGTGGCGGAAAGAATCTGATCAAACAAAACCATAACTTCCACGAACAGGAAGCTGGAGGAGAGTCACTTTATCCTTATGGTATCTACGGTTTGCAGTTTGGACATAAGCACGTCAAAGAAATGCATCATTACTCAGAGTTAGCATCGCCGCCGCTATTCGTACCAGCAGTAGGGGATTTTGAGCAAGGAATGCTGGTTCAAGTGCCTTTGCCGTTAGGGACTTTGGATAATCCACCATCAGGTGAGGTTATTCATCAAGTAATTGTTAATTACTACCAAAGTGAAAAATTTGTGCAGGTTGCTCCATACCAAGATTCTACACTACTGCGAGACGGAATATTTCTGGATGCGATGTCTACGACGGGCTACGCCTACGCAATCAACGGCACTAATATTGTTCAGGTATTTGTATTCGCCAATGACACCACCAAAGAAGCATTGCTAGTTGCTCGTCTCGACAACTTGGGCAAAGGCGCATCGGGAGCCGCAATCCAAAACCTAAACATCATGCTAGGCTTTCCAGAAGAGTTGGGATTGTAATATTGAGCCATAGCAATCCTATTTTATTTATTTATGAAAATTGAAAAGCTCAGATTTCCGACTTCTTAAGGATGTTTGCAAAGTCTAATTTGTGATTCGCTTGGGCGATTAGAAGTTGCGGCTACACAGACAAAACCCCGAAGTTCTGTTCGTCGTACTCCTGTCTAAGCAAGCTACGTACAGCGTCTCGTAGAGAACACGTTGGCGTTGGCAAAGCCTCTTGTAGAGAAGCCATCGCTGCAAGCCGACGCACCCTGCAGGACTCCTTCCCTACCAGATGCTGCGCGACGAACGGAGAACTCGCTCAGTAGCCGCAGAAGCGTCTACAGACTTCTCTTTGCCTGCGCTGGTTGAAAAACTTCGATTTTCTGTTAGTCCGTCAAGGCGTAATGACTCCGCACAGACCTCCGTAAATTTTTGATAATTTGAATGAGTAAATTGACGTTTATAAAAAAATATAAAATTACTTAATTTCAGTAAAAATACTGTTCTAGCAAGCAAGTTGCTAGATTTAAACTGGCTTACTAAGGCTGGTGGTGCTGACAACTCTGTTGAAATACACACAACTGCCCCAAGTTAATATTTGAATTTTCTAATCAGACATCCTCGCAATGGGTCGCATTGAGCAGATGGTTGAAGAGTATCGCCAAGTCATTGAGCGCCAGCTCCAATTAATTGATTGGTGTGCGGTTGAGATTGGGGAAAATCTTGCAGTTAATCGCACAGGAGGCTGAGGCAATAGCAGTTTATGAGAGTGCTTTGCCCTTGCACACCAACAAATGGTAGAGATAAGGAAATAAGGATAAAATCATGGGACAAGGCGGCAATATCACGTTGGTAAACGGAACGAAATACGATTGGGAAAATACATACCAGCATTCATATCAAATGAATTCCTGGACTTTCCCGGCCACTATCCCTGCTGGGAGCAGTACCACCGTTTATGTGGAGTGGGATCAGGGTGTTTTCGATACGCAAAGTGACGATGCGGGGGAGGTAACGTACACACTGAATGGAACTGGTTTGAATTTTCAGGTGCAAGCATCGGCCGGCAATGGATTCGACCTCAAAATTGCGTTTACAAATCTAGCAACGCTCGGAAATCCTCAAGGCAGCACCATCAACCTGGGGTGGAACTGGAATGGCTACGTCAATTTCATCCTATCGGGGGAGGTTAACAACTTCACCTCAAGTAATCTGCCGACCTCTTGGATGCAAAATAATCTCAATATTTTAGGAAGCAGGAGCTTGCGGCAGTTGTGCATACCAGGGTCCCATGATTCCGGGATGAGCAACTATACATCTGGCACTACTTTTGCAACTAATTGCAACACAATCACCCAAACTAGTGGCATTCAGGGGCAATTGCAGAGTGGCGCCCGGTATTTTGATATTAGGCCAGTTATCAGCGGCGGACAGTACTACACTGGTCATTATGGCCAGATCAGTTCTTCTTGGCAAGGTGCCAACGGACAATCCATCCAGTCCATCATTAACGATATCAATACTTACACCGCCAGCAATAAAGAGTTGGTGATCCTGTATCTGTCACACGACCTCAACACAGATTTGGGTAACGATTCTTACGCACCGTTCACCCAGGAAGAGTGGAATGCTTTGCTTTCGCTTTTGTTGGGCATCAACAACCGTTTCATTGCTCACAACCCCACAACTATTGATCTGACTACTCTTACACTCAATGATTTTATCAGTGGTAATCGAGCAGCAGTGATTGTAGTTGTGGATCCTTCCAGCAGCGGCATAAGCCTGGGGAATTATGCGAATCAAGGCTTTTACTGGGCTAGTAATTTTTCCGTGTTCAACCAGTACTCCGACACAAATGTTCCCAACCAGATGACAGCCGATCAGTTGGCAAAGATGAAGTCTAACAGACCCAATCCGAACTCGCCCTATTTCTTGCTGTCATGGACGCTCACTCAGGACAATACAGAGGCTGCAACCTGTAGCCTTGGAACCGCTTCCAGTATTTTGGATTTGGCCAACCAAGCCAACCCACTGCTGTACAGTATGCTCTTGCCCGTTTGCAACGATCAGTGCTATCCGAACATCATATACACCGACAATATTCAGACATCTGATATTGCGGCAATGGCAATGGCAGTAAACAGCAAGGCGATTTACTTATGAAATCGGCCGCTTGCGAACAAAAGAGATCGGATTGGGTCTGTT
>NZ_JAIVFR010000838.1 GCF_020829685.1 Nostoc sp. CHAB 5715
ACTTTCAATCTCAGCACCGACACAAAATTTTCTTAACGAGTCGATCAACAACATTACAAGAAATTGCCCCAGAGATCCCGTTGCCATTGAAGCGAATTATCATTCAGCCGTTGGATGCCGAGGAACTCAAACAATGGTTTCAGCAGTGGACAAAAGTGCAATCGTTGGCGATCGCTCAAAATTTCTTTACATTCTTAAAACAGACAGGCTTATTTACCAGTCAATCAAAGTTAAGAGAATTTTCTGCCTTTGTGCGTCAACCCCTAATGCTGCATTTATTGGGCATTTTACACCGCGACGGACTGCTAGATGATGAACTATTACACTCAGCTGCTAATAACCCAAAGTCTTCTCTGTTATGGGAAATTTATCATCGCCTAAGTCGATGGTTGTTGGGCTATCCACTAACTGGCGGTATTAAAACGATGCTACTGCGCTCAGGATCGGCTCATATCCACCGGACTCCAGAAGCGATCGCTAATTTACTCGCTAGTCGTCATCCCCAAGATTTACTTGAGCAGATGCAAGCGATCGCTCTGAAAATTTTACATTCACAACGTCAGCAAATTAATTTGGCTGGTGAATTTAATACTCTACCAGAATTTTATTTTAAAATTCGGGATTTAGAAAGCGCAACAAAAACTAGTTTAATTGAATTTTCGCATATTAAGTTAGGAGAATATCTTTGTGCTGAGGCTGTGACTGCTGAGTTGAAATTACTGACTCAGTGCCAAAATGAGGTTTATGGCAGACTCACCTTTGTAATTGATTCTCCTAGTGGTGTAGCCCAGCATATTTACAATTTACTAGGTTACGGGATACTTAGCCAAGAAATTGAAGAACTGGCGATGCCTGCGGCGGGCTGCGCCTACGCAATTTTACGCCAGGAGCAAAAGCACAAGTTTTCCTTTGAAGTTTTGTTTGAACGTCTTTTGTCTTTCTGGCGTGCTTACTGTCAAGGCTATTGGTTGGATGAAGGTATAGCCCACAAAGCTTTGACTCATTTTCACGCATTGCAAAACCCGGTGAATGTTGAGCAGGTGAATGCTGCGGTAGGACTGAATGTGTTTTTATTGCTTTGTGCTTGCTACCGAGAAACAAAAGGCGCTTTCTCGTACCTAACTCGGTCATCAGTCAGTCCTTTTAAAAAGGCGACCAATTGCTGTTTTTCTTCTGGTGACAGATTCAATATTGGAAGACCTCCAAAGTCACCACCCCGACTGTAAAAATCAATCACTTGCTCTAAAGTCGCTTGACCTCCATTGTGGAAGTAGGGGGCAGTGAGTTCGATATTGCGAAGTCCAGGCGTTTTGAAAGCTCCGTCTGCAACCACTTTTTCACTAGAATTCAACGGTGGATTGAGCGTGGGGGGGTTTTCGCCCAGGAGAAGCTGAAATTTCCCTAACTGAGCCAATCGTGCCTCTGAAAGCGGATTAGCACCCTGCAAAGGGTCATTACCACCCAAACCGGGGTCGTCCGTAACAGGTCTAACGCCGATATTGAAGAAGCCAGTGTCTTCAGGGGATCTTGCACCGAATGGCGCACGTTTGATTCGTCCGTCTTTAGCCACGCTGCTCACTGAAGCAGCTGTTAATTCTGATCCAGCGTGGCAACCAATACACAGAGCCTTGCCCTGAAACAGTTGTTTACCTAGTTGCTGCTGCTTGGTTAGGGCTGTGGTGTTTCCTTCCAAAAAGCGATCAAAGGGCGTATCGTTGGCAATGAGTGTAGACTCGTACAACTGAATTGCAAGCCCAAAGAACAGCGAGAAGTTATACTCCAACAGCGTGTACTCATCGGTTTTGGAAGAGTTATCAGGGCTGTTGACAAAAGTGCGTCTACCTTTAGCATCAACTTGGATGAGTCGATTAGACTTCCACCACTCCGGCTTAAAGGCATCTTTAATCAGCTGATCGTAGGTTTTATCCTTCAGTCCGGGCCGAGGATATCTACTGTCTGCACCTAAAACGCTGTCTTGTGGATGCACAACCTGTTTGCCTAGCGGTCTGAGGCGAGATAACTTTTGCCCCAAGACTCTGGGGAGCTTTGTACCCCTAATTGACAGAACATTTTGCAGCAGTGTGCTGAGAGACGTGCTGTTGCCAATTTGCGTCAAATTACCAGTAAGTTCTTCTACGGAACTCAGTAGCGGCCCAACTAGAGTATCAGCAATATTATCTAGATTATCTAGCGGCAGTATGCTGAGAGATTTTTTGTTGTCAATTCGCCCGAACTTATCACCAATTTCTTCAAAAGTGCGACCATCAGCTGACAACTCGAAGGAACTGAGTGGCGGCCCGAGCGCCTGAGAAGCCAAAGACGAATTATTCACTCTGATTTTGACAAATTTGAGTTGATTTGGCTTTTCTGCTTTTACCACAGAAGCGTTAGGGTCTCTTAAACCAAAGGGATTCACCCCATTAAAGATGTTCTGTGCTCTTCCATCCCAAAAGTTGCGGAAGTTGAATACTGCATTAATCACGGTTGAGGTGTTACGCGGCTGGACGCGGCGCACATTTGTACCTCCTACATTAAACACCGGATCTAGCTCGGTTTTTACTTCGTCTTCCGCGCTGCCAGGTTTAACATTAACAAACTTAGCATTGGAGACGCCCTGAGAGGAACTGACATCATTTCGGTCAGATACAACGGTTTTAGGATCATTCGGGTCTGACAGCTTGTGAAAGGGAAAATCTCCCGGTTTAAGCTGGTAGTTTGGCGCACCACCTATATCAAAAACTGTATCTGGATTCACAGTACCATTAGCGTTAATCCGCAAAAGCCCAGGAGAAATCTGATTTTTGGATCTATTGTCAGCTCCAGCATGGAAGTGACAACTAGCACAGGAGGTCTGTCCGTCGCTCCCAACCTGCATATCCCAAAAGAGAGTTTTTCCTAACTTGATTGCAGCTACTTTGTCTTTTACGAAGTCTCCAAGATTGTCAGGCTGCGGAACCGATACGCTCTTGAGCGAAGTTAGAGGCGTTGTAACCTGGGCTGATACAGTATTTCCAGCTATTACTGCTGCCATAATAATGGCAGCAATTGTTATAGTCTTTAAAAATCTTGATCTCAGGTAATTAAGCTTGTCATTCCTGAATCTCCACTCTTGGTGTTTTATTTTTGTCACCAAAGATTTGAGTAAAAACCGACCTCTTGAGGTCAGTAGCAAGTAAATTGATAAGCCAGTAATAAAGACTACTAAGCTTATTATGGGTATGATCCCCATAGATTTTTTGTAGTAAATTAACATCTAAAAAATTATACATCTGGAAGAAAATTACAAATGTAATATTAATGTAAAGTAATTACACGATTTACAAATTTTATGTGAGCAAAAACGCTATTATACGATAAATAAATTCAGTAAAGTAGGTAAACTATTCTACATAT
>NZ_JAIVFR010000839.1 GCF_020829685.1 Nostoc sp. CHAB 5715
AAATACCACGTTCGCACCGATACCGAACTAAATCCCATATTTACCCAGAACCTAATGTTTTTAGAAGCCTACTTTAGGTTCACCGCCAATATCCCCCTTTCCATTACAGAACAAATACTGTCTTCAGCCAAGGTGGATATATTCTTGCATGAGGGGCTAATTGATGATGCAATTGCGATCGCTAGTGAACTCAGTTCTTATAATTCAGAATTAATTCATCGAGTCATGGATGCTGCTATCCCTCACAATCCTAGTTGGGTAATTGCTAATGCTCGTCGCCGTGCCGAAAAGATTATGGATGCAGGTAAAGCCGAATACTACTACTACGCAGTTGAATGGTTGAAAAAGGCACGTAACGCCTACTTGGAATCTGGAAATAAAGCTGACTGGTTAAGCTATCGCCAAAACTTGATGCAAACCCACGCCCGTAAACGTAAATTGATGGGAATGTTTCAGCAAAGGGATATGAAGTAACCCTAAACCATTAGGACTTACGCAGCGATAATTAGTCATTGCGAGCGGAACGCAGTCAAGCGTTGCAATCCTGGTCTTGACGAGATTGCTTCGCTTCTCTTCGAGACGCTTCGCGAACGCTCGCAATGACGAAAATACGTTGCCTTTGCGTAAGTCCTGACCATAACAAAACGCAAGTTTGCCTACTTTTAACCCACATTCCGCACTTCATCGTGTAATACACGAATATTTCCAACATCTGGCTAATGGTGGTTAAATAGTAATCACAAATTACCAATAATTGTCAGTATTAATATTTAGTGATTGATCATTATTAGGAAATATTCTTGAATATCGATATATTACATCTTGAAGTGCGGAATGTCGGGTATAATTTTTGTGCTGTTATGCTGTGACAAAAATCATGGTAATTATACTCGTAATAAGCTTAGTAGTCTTTATTGCTGGCTTATCAATTTACTTTCGACTGACCTCAAGAGGTCGAATTTTGCTCAAATCTTTGGTGACAAAAATTAAGTGCCAATGGTGGAAACTTAGCTTTGGCAAGCTTAACCAACTAAAATCAAGATTTTCCAAGACCATAACAATTGCTGCCATTATTATGGTAGTAGTAATAGCTGGAAATAGTGTATCCGCGCAGGTTACGGGGCCGCCTCCAGTTTCGCTCAAGAGCGTATCGGTTCCAGAACCTGATAATCTTCGAGACTTTGTAAAAGACAAAGCAGCCGCGATAAAGCTAGGAAAAACTCTTTTTTGGGATATGCAGGTTGGGAGCGACGGACAGACCTCCTGTGCTACTTGTCACTTCCATGCTGGAGCCGACAATAGATCCATAAATCAGATTGCTCCTGGGCTTTTGCGAATTAACGCTGATCGTACAGAGAATCCAGATATAATTTTCAATATAGGCGGTAGGCCAAACTACCAGCTAAGAAAAGAAGATTTTCCCTTTCACAAGCTCTCCAGTGATTCTACGACTGTTATATCTGACAGTAACGATGTTAGCTCCTCTCAGGGAGTCGCCAATACAAAATTTGTTGGTGTTATACCTGGTAGCTCAAGAGACCTAGAAATAAGTGAGCCAGATCCAGTGTTTAACGTGGGAGGTATCAATGTGCGTCGCGTCCAGCCGCGTAATACACCAACCGTAATTAATGCAGCATTCAACTTCCGCAACTTCTGGGATGGAAGGGCACAGGATATCTTTAATGGGGTGAATCCCTTCGGTTTAAGAGACCCTAACGCCTCTGTGGTGAAAGCAGAAAACCCAAATCAGCTTAAATTTGTCAAAGTCAGCCTGAATAATTCGTCTTTGGCTTCCCAGGCGGTCGGGCCGCCACTCAGTTCCTTCGAGTCGTCTGCTGATGGTCGTACTTTTCAAGAAATTGGTGATAAGTTCGGGCAAATTGACCTCAGCAAATTTATATTTGTCAACAACTCGCTGGGTCCGCTGGAAAATATTTTGTCAATCGGGGGTACAAAGCTCCCCAGAGTCTTGGGGCAAAAGTTATCTGGACTTACACCACTAGGCAAACAGGTTGTGCATCCACAAGACAGCGTTTTAGGTGCAGACAGTAGTTATCCTCAGCCCGGACTCAAGGATAAAACCTACGAGGATCTGATTCAAGATGCCTTTAAGCCAGAGTGGTGGAACTCTAATCAACTCATCCAAGTTGATGCTGAAGGTAAACGGACTTTTGTCAACAAACCTGATAACTCTTCCCAAACCGATGAGTACAGGCTGTTAGATTATAACTTCTCGCTATTCTTTGGGCTTGCAGTTCAGTTGTACGAGTCTACACTTATTGCCAACGATACGCCCTACGATCGCTTCTTAGAAGGAAACACCACCGCCCTCACCGTGCAGCAGCAACGAGGCAAACAACTATTCGAGGGCAAAGCTGCCTGCATCTTCTGCCATAGTGGGTTGGAACTCACCAGCGCTTCGGTTAGCAACGTCAAGAACCAAAGACTCAGAGCCACCACCACCACTCCCAAAACCGTCTCGGACAGAGGTTTCTTCAATATCGGTGTTAGACCCACCCTAGAAGACATTGGTGTTGGTGGTAAAGACCCATTTGGTAATCCGCTTTCGGAGTCGGGGGTAGCTGCTTTGGGCAAATTCCCACTACTTCTCGGTTCAAGCTCCAATGTTACAGTTAGCCCCAATGACACAATAGTTGCAGACGGACAGTTTAAGACTCCTGGACTACGCAACATAGAACTCACAGCTCCTTACTTCCACAATGGTGGCTATTTGACTTTGCCGCAAGTGGTGGACTTCTATAATCGTGGTGGAGATTTCCGTCAGCAAGGGGTTCTCCGTCCATTGGGATTAAGCGAAACTGAAAAAGATGACTTGGTGGCTTTCTTGAAAGGACTCACTGATGAGCGAGTCGTCTCTTCTAAAGCGCCCTTTGACCACCCGCAACTATTCGTTCCCAATGGACATCTAGGTAACTCTATGTATGTTGTCAATGATGGTACTGGTAAAGCTGCCGATAACCTACTAGAAATTCCTGCTGTAGGTAAGAATGGTGGTATTGGTACTCCAAATTTCCTAAACTAACTAGCAATTTAAGTTAGTCGCTCAGGTGTCACACCAGGGGGAGATAAGTGAAAAAAATTATTTCCTTGTCCCCCTGTTCATTGCATACTTACAGCAATCATACAATTCTACCCAATACTGGCTAGTTCATGACATCGATAAAACCTCTGCATCAGTAGACCTTGAGCAAATCGAAAAAAAACTACTGCAAGTATAGTTTTTACTTAAATATTTATACCAGTAATATAGGACTAATATTTGATTTCTGAAAAAGCTCGGTACAACTCGAAAAGCCTAATTCCTTATTCCCTACTCCCTACTCCCCACTCCCCGCCTACGTAGATAATTTCAAAAATCAAATACGATTCC
>NZ_JAIVFR010000083.1:0-2819 GCF_020829685.1 Nostoc sp. CHAB 5715
CAAAAGTATCTATGAAGTACCGCTGAATCTAGAACGAGAAGGAATGGCAGAACAAGTGCTGAACTTGCTGCAAATGGAACAGCGCAAACCAGATTTGACGCAGTGGCAAACCTTGGTACAACGGTTACATAGTCCCAAGCATGAGCTAGAAATTGCTATTGTTGGTAAATATGTGCAGTTAAGTGATGCCTATCTATCTGTAGTGGAAGCGTTAAACCATGCTGCAATTTCCACTTATGGTAAACTGCGCCTGCGTTGGGTGAACTCAGAAGATTTGGAAACTGAACCAGCCGAAACTTATCTTAAAGGTGTCGATGGGGTAGTTGTGCCAGGAGGTTTCGGTGTTCGGGGGGTGGATGGCAAAATTGCCGCGATTAAATACGCCCGCGATCGCCAAATTCCCTTTTTGGGTTTATGCCTGGGTATGCAATGTTCTGTAATTGAATGGGCCCGGCATGTAGGGGGATTAACAGGTGCGAATAGTGCTGAATTTGACCCTCATACATCTGATCCGGTAATTAATTTATTGCCAGGACAGCAGAAAGTAGTCGATTTAGGGGGTACAATGCGCTTAGGGCTATATCCTTGTCGTGTTATTCCTGATACACTAGCTTTCAAGCTTTATCAAGAAGATGTAATTTATGAACGACATCGACATCGATATGAGTTCAACAATGCTTACCGCGATTTGTTATTAAAGTCTGGCTATGCGATTAGTGGTACTTCTCCCGATGGACGCTTAGTTGAAATTGTGGAATTACCCAAGCACCCATTCTTTCTTGCTTGCCAATTTCATCCAGAATTTCAATCGCGCCCTAGTAGCCCTCATCCTTTATTTAAAGGATTTATTCAAGCAGCGATCGCTCTTTCTCTTTCAATTTCAGGTACACCAACACCATTGGAGGTTTCATAACAATTCATAATGACGCTCGTTGCGCTAAAGCGTCTCACGCCACTTGCTCCACTTGGGGAAACCCCAAGACCGCAGTGGCTCCCCTTGGGAGAGGACTCGCTAACGCTGCGCTAACATAATTAATTGCAACATTAACTTAAGGCTACAGTAGATTTGGATATACAGGGTGCATCATTCGTAAATTTCGGACTTGGGGAGATGTTGTGGCGTACTGGGTGAAAATCCTTTACGAAAGGAGAGAATATGTAGTTAATTTTGAACGTGTCCATGCTTTTTGTTATGAACTCAACGGCAGGGTTACTTTTTGGCTACCCGATAGTGCCATTCCGATAGTGATTAATCCGCAAAGTAACTTGGAAGATTATCAAAAGATCCTCTATTATTTAGAATGTGTGATTGGATTGGAATTAGCTCATGCCCACTGGGTAAAAATCCATTACGACAAAAACGAATATGTAATTAATCTCAACTGCATAAGTTCTTTTTGTCATGAACCGAATGGCAGGATAACTTTTTGGTTGCCAGATGGCACTATCCCCATCATAATCAACCCTGTGAGTAATCCTGAATCTTATGAAAAAGTCGTGAAATACGTTAAGAAAGCAACAGGATATTCTTTGTCTTAGTATTAATTAGTAATATAGCGTTTCGTAATAAGCCTGATGTATAGCTTAACCTCACCCCGATAAAGCTGTGCTTTATCTCCCCTCTCCTTACTAAGGAGAGGGGTTGGGGGTGAGGTTTTAATCCCCGATTAATTCTCCCAGGCGCTTCAAGATACTGAGTACTTGCTGTAGTTCTGAATCGCGTTCAAGTGATAGCGCATCAGATCGTGCATACCAAGGATGTTCTTGTTGAATCAATTTGATAAAAACAAATTCCCTACCGTTGATTAGTAAACTAAAAGTCGGTTGTGCAGAAATTGGACAATCAAGCATATAAGCGAGTGCTTGAGGTAAAGCTGTCATCACATCAAATTTACTGCTTTTAGATTCGATGACAAGTACCCAAAAACGTTTTTGGATAACAAGAACATCAATGTTTCCTTTAACGATAAAGCTATCGTCTTCAGCAGAAATCTCAACAGAAGTCTCGGTTTCAATCTCAAAAGGAGATTGATAAAACCCAGCTAAATCGAGTAAAGGAGACAGCACTACCATCTTTACCGTCTCTTCTGACATCAGACGGTGCTTACTCAAGTTTAAGTAGTTGCTTTTCACTCGCGCGATCGCTTGTTTTTCACCATCAGTCAGAGTTGGTATTTCTGTCCACTCTGTAAAGAAGTTGGTGTCTGTGGCAAGTTGCAAACCAAATTTTTCTTCTAATTCGTAAAGACTGATGTCTCTAGCTGGAATTGTTTGAACCATAATTTAAAATCTTGAATATTGTTTAATCTGCAAAAATCGCGATCGCTTTTAAACGAATGCTGTTTACTTCCTGACTTGCGATCGCACAAACTTCTATTTTATCGTCAGTTTCCGAAAGTTTGTGATCTACTAAATGTAAAAGTTTGTAACAGATTGCATAATTCCTAAAACTCAGCCGTAAATTACACATATAGGACTCCTATTTGATTTTTGAAATAGACGCAGGGTGTGTTAATAAAACGTAATGCCCCCTAAATATACTTAGACTTTTTTAAAAATCAAATGGATTGCTATAGCTTTATCTTGCAATATTACTATGTGCAACTTTGGTAGTGTCTTAATCAAGGAAAACAGCTATGACTGACTTTAATGGCGACGGCTTAACCGACTTTATCCGCCAAGAAAAAGGTAGAGTGGTGGATGGAATTCGTGATGTTGAAGTATATCTGTCCAGAGGAAACGGTACCTTTAATCCAGGCATCGCGTTGACGGATGCCTTTGCTGCGAATGGGAACGTTGCTAATCTGATTGCAGGAGAC
>NZ_JAIVFR010000083.1:2918-12103 GCF_020829685.1 Nostoc sp. CHAB 5715
GCCAAGAAAAAGGTGCAGTGGTGGATGGAATTCGTGATGTTGAAGTATATCTGTCCAGAGGAAACGGTACCTTTAATCCAGGCATCGCGTTGACGGATGCCTTTGCTGCGAATGGGAACGTTGCTAATCTGATTGCAGGAGACTTTAATGGCGACGGCTTAAGCGACTTCATCCGCCAAGAAAAAGGTGCAGTGGTGGATGGAATTCGTGATGTTGAAGTATATCTGTCCAGAGGAAACGGTACCTTTAATCCAGGCATCGCGTTGACGGATGCCTTTGCTGCGAATGGGAACGTTGCTAATATCGTATAGGGGCTAAACCTAGAGAAACTGTCAAGTCGCTATCTCCCTGCTCGTAATTACTAATTCGTAATTCGTAATTGATACTCCATGCATAAATGTAGAGGCTTGAACTTCCGCTTACGGTTATTTCTATATTTTCCATAACTGAAGTTATTGGCTCCCAAACCATGAATTACGAATTACGAATTATTTGGTCATAAAGAAGCCCTACACTCCCCTGACGGATGAGACGTGGGGCAACTTTATTGTTTTAGCTAAAATTCCGAATAGTGTTGCCATGCCAACTTTGCTGCACCTACTATCCCAGCAAAATGGCCTAACTGCGCTGGCAATATTTGTAAACCCACCCGTGATAAAGGCTGCACTCGCTTCTCAATTTCTGCCTTTACTGCTGGTAAGAAAAATTCAAAGCTGCCACTTATACCGCCACCAATAACGATCGCTTGCGGTGTTAGTACATAAATCAAACTCGTTAAACCAATTCCCAGATTGATACCATATTCTTGCCAAAAAGTCAATGCTGCGGCATCTCCTTGTTGGGCAAGAAAACCCAATTCGACAGGTTCCTTGAGAGTGCGGCGGCGAATCGCAGTAGCAGAGGCATATTGTTCTAAAGAGCCTTGATTGCCACTATTACAAATTGGCCCATCAGGATTTAATGAAATTAAACCCAATTCCCCGGCGGCTCCTTGATGTCCAACAAATAGTTTGCCATCAAGGATAATTGCGCCACCAACACCAGTTCCTAAAGTTAGCAGAATCAGATTTTGAAAATGGCGACCGGCTCCCAACCAAGCTTCTCCCAAAAGAGCGCAATTAGCATCATTAGCGATCGCAGTAGGTTTGCCAGTTTTAGCTTCTAACCAGTCTGCTAAAGGCACATCGACCCATCCAGGTAAGTTAATGGCGATTTTAGCAATGCGTCCTGCTGCATCGGATGGGCCAGGAGTCCCAACACCAATAGCAACAGCTTGATTATCTGGATCAATTTGAGCGATCGCATCTACGATCGCCGCCAGCACCGCCTTCGGCGTCGTCGGTTGAGGAGATGCCACAGTCAAAGATAAGAGACAAGTTCCATCAGCTGCAAAACGCCCCAGCTTAATTGCCGTTCCACCCACATCAATGCCAATTACTTGAATTTTGTCATTTGTCATTTGTCATTTGTCATTTGTCATTTGTCATTGGGCATTGGGCATGGGGCATTGGGCATTGGTGAACAGCTATTCCCTATTCCCTATTATTGGGCGCGAGTCGTTTTCATCCCCGATCTGTTAGCGCAGTGTCTTTGCTTGGGAGAAGACGCGCAGCTTTCAACTCCGATTTCTGTAAATTAGCAAAAGTCGTGCTGCGGAAACTCGATTGCTCTTGCCAACCTGTAACTGGCGCACCTCTTAAGATACCAGCAAGAGCAACGGAAAGGATAAACCCGCCAGTAGCGGCAGCAATTAACGTTAAATTATCTTTCATACAAATCTCTCTATTGTTTATTTGTCATTTGTCATTTGTCCTTTGTCCTTTGTCAATTGTCCTTTGCTAATGACTAATGACCAATGACCAATGACTACTTTCGGATTCTATTTTCTCTCCGTAATCGGGGATTGACAAATTCATTTAACCCCTCACCAAGTAGTGATAACCCTACCACCATGAATGTCATCGTTAAACCAGGAAAAAGTGTAGTCCACCAAATGCCAGTAGGTAGAGCTTCTAAGGCTTGCTTTAAATCATGTCCCCATTCTGGCACTTCTTCGGGAAGTCCTAGCCCCAAAAAACCCAAACCGCCCAACACCAAAATCGCATCAGCGGCGTTGAGTGTGAATAGGACGGGTACGCTTTGAATGACGTTGAAAAACAGATAACGAGAAAGCACAACCCAGGTGGAAGCGCCCATTGCTTGAGCAGCTTCGATGAACACTTCAGTTTTCACGCTCACGGTGTGGTTGCGGACAACGCGGTAATATTGGGGGATGTAAGCAATGCTAATAGCGATCGCAGCATTTAATATCCCACGCCCCACCACAAACGCCAGCGTCACAGACAGCAGTAGTCCTGGTAGAGTGTAGATGCTATCCATAATAAACAGCAACACTTTATCCAATTTACCGCCGAGATAACCACTCAGCATCCCCAAAGGCACACCGATAATCATACTCAGCGCTGTTGCCAAAATCACCACCTGCAAAGCAGCTTGAGCGCCAAACAGCGTGCGGGAGAACACATCATAGCCCAAACGACTAGTACCAAACCAATGTTTAGCAGAGGGTGGCTCGTGAATTGGATTAGAGAGAAAATCTTTTGGGTTTTGCAACCATCCCCAAGCCTGGAATACGGGAGCGAAGAATGCCAGGAAGATGAAAAAGAGGGTAATGGCTAACCCGATGAGCATGAGTTTTTGCGAAAGATTGGAACTTTTGCCAAACTGTAAAAATGTCGGTAGTCGCCGTTTTGTAATGGCCATAAAGCGATCGCCTAAATCAAGCAAGATACGCTGACTATTTTACATATCGGGGACTGGGGATTTCGTAACTCATTTTAGGATTGCTATATTTGAGTGGATTAGTGTTAAATAGGACTTAGGCAAAAGTAAACCCTGTAGGGGCAATTCATGAATTACCCCTACGTGAAAATAAAGAAATGTTATCTCTTGTTTCTTTTATCCGGCCGAACCTGCGGTTGAGGTAAGGCTAGGGCTTTGCTGTTTCAGAAGTTCCACGACCTTTTCAGCAACACCCGTCGCTGAGGCTGGGTTTTGTCCAGTAACTAAGCGATCGCTCACCACGCTTTTCGCCTGAAAGTTCGGTGCTTTCTCTACTGTTGCACCCCGCTCAATCAACTTTGCTTCTAATAGAAAGGGTACAATATCGGTTAATCCGGCTGCTGCTTCTTCTTCGTTGGTGAAGACAGAGACTTTCTTTCCGGCTACTAAATAATCATTGTTTGAAAGTCGGATGTTGACCAACCCAGCAGGGCCATGACACACCGCAGCAACTACACCACCTCGTTCGTAGATGCTTGCTGCAATGCTAGCCAACTGGGAATTGTCAGAAAAATCCCACATCGTGCCATGTCCACCCGCATAGAAGATTGCATTATATACCGATGGATCAACCTCAGTTGGGTTCAAAGTATTCTCCACCTGTGCGATCTTCTCAGGGTTGTTGAGAAACGCAGCGTTCGCTGGATCGTTGAGATCAATCCCAATCATGGGTGCTTTCCCACCTTTGGGACTGACGTAATCAACAGTCAAGCCAGCTCGCTCGAAAACGGCGACTGGGTGGCTCACTTCTGGCAAATAGTATCCAGTTTCTTTGCCTGTATTCCCCAAGGTGTCATGGCTCGTTAAAACAACTAGAACTTTCTGAGACATAAAGTTACTTCCCATTATTAAATCAAAGATTGGCATCAGATAAACCCTCAAAGAGTTTGTGTTTACCTGAGATAGGACTCCTATTTGATTGCGTGAAAAACCAAATCAGCTAAGAGCTTACTGTATAAAGGTTTAGTTCTCAGTATATTTAGCAGTAATCAAGCCGAATTCCTATAGCTTTATACTAACCCAAGTTGCGGGTTATCAAAATTTGAGTGCTTTTCATCCAGAAATTAGTGTAATCACCGTAGCGATCGCCTACGGTGATTGGCAGTTGCGCGTAGTGCAACCACGATAGATTAATAATTCAAAATTCTTGTATTTGCGATAATATTAATCAATTTTACGGCATGATATCAGCATCACTTGATGAATAGTTTTTGGTACATACCTCCAAGAGCATCTCAATGAGTGTAAAAACACGCCTGCCTTGGCGAATGGAATTCGCGGCTATACAAACAAAACCCACCTCCGTGGGTTTTACAGCGTTTTTCAGGTAAATGAGGTACACAGGTAGGGGCACAACAATGTTGTGCCCTTACAATAATCTGTACCTCACCAAGTTGCAATCTGCTGTAAATTCTTTGAGTTTGCGTAGGCGGACGAAAGTTTGTATAGCCAAGCCAGTGCGGTCTTGGGGTTTCCCCCATGAGCAACTGGCGCGCGATTTCTAATCGCCTGGTATATTTGCACTCATTGAGATGCTCCCCATACCTCCTTCCTAGTGGGCGAAAAAACTAATCATATCGGACTAATTCAAACCAGTCCAAAAGTGGGTGTGGTATCTCTTGGACTAATGACCAATGACCAATGACCAATGACTAATGACTAATGACTAATGACTAATGACTAATGACTTTGCGAAGCGGTTTGATACTCACAATACTTACTGCGAGGTTCTATGAGTAATGTATCCCGATTATCCCTAACCTCTAATTCACAAGCTGCAACTTCTCCTTTACGGTTACTTGTATTAAGTAATGGTCATGGGGAAGATGTCATTGCAGTTCGGATTTTACAAGAACTCCAACGACAATTAAACCCACTAGAAATCTTTGCTTTACCTCTGGTGGGTGAAGGGCGTGCTTACCAACAGTTGGATATTCCCCTCATCGGTTCAGTCCGCACTATGCCTTCTGGCGGCTTTATTTATATGGATGGCCGCCAATTAGCGCGGGATGTACGCGGTGGTTTATTAGAACTTACCCTTACCCAGATAAAAGCTATTCGCCGTTGGGTGAGTTTTCAAAAAAAATTAGGTAATAAAAGAGCGATTTTAGCTGTGGGAGATATTGTTCCACTGTTGTTTGCAACTTTCAGTGGCGCTAATTATGCTTTTGTGGGTACGGCGAAATCTGAATATTATGTGCGGGATGAAGCTGGATTATTACCACAGAAATCCAAAGGTACGCGTTGGGAAAATTTTTCCGGTTCAGTTTACCATCCGTGGGAACGTTGGTTAATGAGTCGTCGCCGTTGTAAGGCGGTGTTCCCCAGAGATGCACTGACGACGGAAACATTAAAACAATGGCCAATTCCAGCTTTTTATTTGGGTAATCCCATGATGGATGGTCTGCAACCGACCTTTTCACGCCAACAATTTTATAGTCAGGATAGCCAACAACAAGAGATAGTTCGACCTTTTGTAGTGACTCTTCTTCCTGGTTCCCGTGCGCCAGAGGCATACGCCAACTGGGAAACAATTATGATTGCTGTATCTGCGTTGATGGCAAGTTTCCAGGAGCGAAATTCGATTTTCTATACTTCTAACAGAGTGATGTTTTTAGGTGCGATCGCTCCAGGTTTAGACTCTCATATTTTATCCCAAAGTGTGCAATCCCAAGGCTGGTGCATTGAATCAGCATGTCCTATCCAAATTGCTGATGTAAATATCTTGACATTTAAACAAAAAAATGCATATTTATTGCTGACACAAAAAGCTTATAATGATTGCTTGCATTTGGGAGATTTAGCGATCGCTATGGCAGGTACAGCCACAGAACAGTTTATCGGTTTAGGAAAACCTGCGATCGCGATTCCCGGTAATGGGCCTCAATATAACCCTGGCTTTGCTGAAGCTCAAAGTCGTCTTTTAGGCTCATCTTTGATTTTAGTCGAGCAGCCAGCAGAAGTTCCCAAGATAGTACAGTCTCTATTCAAAGATCCTGATATTTTGCAAATTATTGCCCAAAATGGTCTACGACGCATGGGTAAACCCGGAGCAGCACTACGCATTGCGAAATGTTTACAGGAACGATTTTGATTAGTCATTTGTCATTTGTCATTTGTCATTTGTCATTTGTCATTTGTCATTTGTCATTTGTCATTTGTCATTTGTCATTTGTCATTTGTCATTTGTCATTCTTCCTCTGCTCCCTCTGCTCCCCCTGCTCCCCCTGCTCCCCCTGCTCCCTCATCCTCAGCCCGTTATGCTACCAACCCAGAACGTAAAGCCCTTACAGCAGCTTGGGTACGGTCATCAGCACACAGTTTATTTAGAATATTACGAACGTGGGTCTTCACAGTACCAACTGTAATGTAGAGTTTTTCAGCAATTTGCCCATTGCTACACCCAGCTACAATCAACTCCAGGATTTCTAGTTCCCGTTGAGTCAAGGGATATGTTTCCAAAACTTGCTCGTATTCTGACGCTAACGCCTCAATTTTTACGGTCTTTGGCGTTTTATCAGAACCTTGGCTCTCTCCAGGAATACCTTGCCGCATTTTCCGCAATACCACGTTGGCAATTGCCGGATCAATCCAAGAATTACCGCCGTGAGTCGCTTGGATCGCCTCAGTTAATTTACTGATGCTTGTTTCTTTCATGTAATAAGAATCAGCACCCGCCGCGAAGGCTGCAAGTACAGCATCCTCTGTGTGATCCATTGTTAGGATGAGAATCTTCGTTGTCGTTTGCCCAGCTTCAGCTTGGTGGCGTTTGAATTTCCGGGTGAGTTCAATGCCATCCATGTCAGGCAAACCGATATCTACAACAGCTACATCTGGCTTTGCCGTTTCCAAAAGTTTTAGTCCTTGGGTAGCATTTGCTGCTTCGCCAATTACTTTCAATGCACTGTGAGCCTGCAATGCCGCTCTTAACCCCATTCGCGTTAAGTCATGATCTTCAATTAAAATAATGCTAATTTCATTCATTGCTACACTCGCTCTTACGCTGTTTGCATCTTTCAAAGTATTACTTTTTGTAAGCGCTATCTTTTATTTTCCCAAACCAAAGATAGATGATATTTCAACCAGTCTGCATCCACCGATAGAAATAGTAAATCTCTTATTTTTTAACATTTAGATAGAGAATAAATCTAGCTAGAGATATATAGATACTTGCACAATAAGTATGAAAGATTGAGGCTAATGCCAAATTGCTCCTCCTGTGCTAAAAATTCAGCTTTTAGTTACCATGTTCCATTAGTGAATTACTATTATCTTGTATAAAGCTTACAAAAATGGACAAATTACTAGGACTTACGCAAAAATCGCCCAAAAGCTTAATTTATCGAACCGCCAAGACGCCAAGAACGCCAAGAATTCGTAGAGCGTGCGTAAGTCCTAATTACAAAGGTAAAAATTATCTTACGAGAAAGTGAACGATGGTTTCGAGCGATTTTTAACCAAACCTTTGGATTCATTCGATTGATCCAGCTGATGAGCATCCTCATGGAAGAGAATCAGACGGCGTTAAAATTTGGTGGAATTACTATAGGAATCATATTTGATTTTTGAAATTATCTACGTAGGCGGGGAGTGGGGAGTAGGGAGTAGGGAATACAGAATCACGCTTTTCGAGTTGTACGGAGATTTTTCAGAAATCAAATCATAGTCCTATAGCAGCAAAGTAATTCGTTGTCCTTTGTGGGAAGCTTGTTAGCCTGACTTTTCACGGGATGTGGAAGACCGCGATCGCCAGGAAAATACTAACACAGGTCTAGCGATCGTTAAGAAAATTATCGAAATTTCAGGAGGTAGGATTACTTCAGATTCACAAATTGGTATAAGGAGTTACTTTATTATTTACCTAATCTAACCAATCTGATGAGTACAACTACTCAAGCTGATGGTACACAAGAATGGTATGCAACTCTCACCAATGGCTGACGACGGTCGCTTGCTGACTCAATTACAATTGTTTTAAGCTTAGTAAAGTATTTTATTTTACTTTCTATTAGCTATGTTTGCTGTCTTCAGGTTAATAGTTTTCGGTTTGTTAATTACCGAAACAGACTCATGATACAAGCTTCTAAATTTATTTATGGTAATTATTAATTTTGAATTCGTAGAGAAGCGACGTGACCTTCCCTAACTTTCTAGAGATGGTGGCAAAGCTCAACAAATATTGAATATTGTACGAAATGCCTTAGTCAATAAAGTTACAGATTTTAGATGTCCGAAAATATTATATTTTAGTTAGATAATCTCAAAACAGGAATGTTATACATCAACCTATGTTTAGCGGCAAAAATAAAAACCGATGGAAGATACGCTGAAAATTTTGGTTGTAGATGATGATGAAGTAGACCGGATGGCAGTCCGTTGCGCCCTGACTAAAGCAGGTATTCAAATGGAACTATCTGAAGTAGCCGATGGCAATGATGCGTTTTCTATTTTAAACACTACTGTTTATGATTGTGTTTTCCTCGGCTATCGCTTACTAGATCGGGATGGATTAACCTTAATTGAACAGCTACGTTGTTCAGAAATTAAAGTTCCTTTAGTAGTCCTAACTGGTCAAGAAGATGAACAAACTGCTATCCAATTATTGAAAGCTGGTGCTACAGACTATCTCTCTAAGTCTAGAATATCTCCAGAAAATTTGGCACAAGTTTTGCGGAGTGCGATTCGGGTTTATGGGGCTGAAATACAGGTAGCTTTGGCAAAAGACCAGCTTAGAGAAAGTCATGAACAACTTATTCGTAAGAACCAAGAATTAGAGAGACAACAGCAACAGCTTCAAATACAAAACTTCAAGCTATCAGAGACATCAGTGCTAAAATCACATTTTTTAGCAACTATCTCCCACGAACTCAGAACGCCGATGAATGCGATTATTGGTTTTTCGCAAATACTGCTGCGTCCTAAGTTCGGTCAACTAACGCACCAGCAAGCAGATATGGTTGAACGCATCTTGAATAATGGGAAACATTTGCTGATGCTACTTAATGAAGTTCTGGACTTTTCCAATCTGGAAGCAGGACGATTAGATTTAAAAGCGGAAAGATTTGATGTCTCAAAGGTAATCAATCTCGCTGTAAGTGAAATGCGTTCCCTAGCTGATGCCAAAAATTTATCATTGTTAGTGCAAACCGATTTGCAAAATACTTTAGTATATAATGATCCAGTTCGTGTCAAACAGATTTTAATTAATCTGCTCTCCAACGCCATTAAGTTCACAGAGTCTGGTGAAGTTTGGGTTGAAGTTAAAGAACTACCTGCAAATCGAGTAGCAATTATTGTTCGGGATACAGGTATTGGCATAGCATCCAGAGATTGATTACCTTTGA
>NZ_JAIVFR010000840.1 GCF_020829685.1 Nostoc sp. CHAB 5715
CAATTAGTGTTCGGCTCAATCCAGATGGCAAATTGAACAAGGTTACAGGTACCAGTTTTGCAGCGCCTCAAGTTACAGCTACTGTTGCTCTGTTGCAAGAATTTGCTGACCGACAGATACGGAGAAAACAACCCCATTGGAGCATTGATTCTCGGCATCATCAAGTAATGAAAGCTGTATTGCTAAATTCGGCAGACAAAATCCTAGATAGCGGTGATGGCTTGCGGTTGGGAATGAGCCGAACACTAATTGATAAACAAAATCAAAACTGGCTAGATTCTGATGCTTATAAAGATCCCAAAATTCCCTTGGATGCCGAAATGGGAGCGGGTCATTTAAATGTATTTCGCGCTTATCAGCAATTTAGTAGTGGTCAATGGCAGCCATCAGGGGCTGTACCTGCTATTGGTTGGGATTATCGCACAGTCAATGCTGGAGCGTCTGTTGACTATATATTAGCAAAACCGTTAAAGCAGGGGAGTTTTGTTGCTATTACTCTGAGTTGGGATCGATTGGTAGAACTCAACGATAAAAATAAAAACCAGCAATATGATGTAGGCGAAAACTTCCGCGATCGCGGTTTGAATAATCTCGACCTATACTTAGTAAAAGCTAATGCTCAAAATTCAGATGCTGATGCTGTTTGCTCCTCAATCAGCCAAATCGATAGTGTAGAACATATTTTTTGCCCCGTTGCTGCTACTGGCAATTACAAAATCCGCGTCCAGTTTCGTCAAAAGTTAAATGAAGTGACTCAACCCTATAGTTTAGCTTGGTGGAGTGTACCTATCAATTAAATCAGTGAACAGTGAACAGTGAACAGTTATCACAGTAACTCTCTCGGGGATTTGACCCCCACTGAAACCTATTACTTGTTAGAAGTGGGGGACTCTGACGAATCGGATAAATACATTATTCAACTGATAACTGATAACTGTTGAAATAGGGTAGCACAGCCGTGTGTTTCTACAAAAGCTTGGTATTTCGTGAACTGAAAAGCGTGATTTTATCTTTAAAAACCAAGAGCGCTGATTATTTTGTGATTAAGTAGTCTACAATACTTTTATAGATAAATAGGAAAATTCCTAAGAATCGATATTTTTCATAATTCGTCTGCATCGCCGCCTCAATTAGGAATTAGCAACTCTAATAATTTGTGTTTAATTCCTCTGAGCTAATAACTCGCTGTTACAGAAACTGTAACAGTCCCATTTTTCTGTTGGAGCAAATGCAATAGTTAATCATTGACACAGTTTCTGCGTCAACCATGAGCACAGATCGGGAATCTTTGGCAAGTGAGGTGGTAAAATGAATCCGCAGAAATATAGTAGTATGAGAGAAAATTTCATGCAAAGACGTTACGGTGTTAGTCTGGGCAGACGCTATGCTATGGCAGCCGCAAGTGTTGTTCTATGCAGTGTATTAGGGTATTCTCAAGTCGAGAGTAATAAAAGTGCCATTGCCCAATCTGGTTTACCTCAGCCAGAAACTCCATTGCAAAAAAAAACACTCAAGACTGATACCAAAATTGTTGAGTCTAGCAATAAGTTTGGCTTCAAACTGTTTTCAGAACTTCTGAAAACAGATCGGGATCAGAAGAATGTTTTTATCTCACCTTCGAGTGTTGCGATCGCTTTAGCTATGACCTACAACAACGCTAGCGGCACGACTCAACTAGCGATCGCAAAAACTCTGGAATTACAGGGGCTGAATCTACCAGAAATCAACTCTTCTTACAGAGCGGCATTAAAGCAGCTTTTAGACAATTCTGATCCAAAAGTGCAACTGAAGATTGCTAACTCACTTTGGGCAAATCAAAATTTTCGCTTTCAGCCAGACTTTCTCCAAAGAATACAGTATTTCTATCAAGCTAAGGTCAGCAATTTAAATTTTCAAGATCCGGCAGCACCTAATATTATGAATAACTGGGTAAAAGAGAATACTAATGGGAAAATCGATAAGATAATTGAAAAAATTGATCCAAGTCAGGTGTTGTTTTTAATTAATGCCATATATTTCAAAGGAAAATGGAGCCAAGAATTTGATAAAAGTCAAACTGCTCAATATCCTTTTTATACCACATCTGGCAAGCTAAAACAACACCCGATGATGTCACAAAATGGTGACTATAGATACTATGAAAGCAAACAGTTTCAGGCAGTTAGTTTACCTTACGGCAAAGATGGTAAATTCAGCTTTTATATTTTCCTGCCGAAACAGAACTCTAACCTGAAAGCCTTCTATCAAAACTTGAATGTTGAGAACTGGGATAAATGGATGACTCAGTTCAGCAAACAAAAAGGGTTTATTCGCTTACCGCGCTTTAAAAGTGAGTATGATGTTACTCTCAATGATGCTTTAAAAACTTTAGGTATGGAGGAGGCTTTCAGCAACAAAGCCAATTTTTCCGGCATGGGTAAAAATCTCAAGATTAGCGAAGTTAAGCATAAAACTTTTGTTGAAGTGAACGAAGAAGGCACAGAAGCGGCTGCGGTTACTTCAGTGGGTATAGTATTAACATCTTTGAGACAGGAACCAGAACCATTCCGAATGATTGTTGACCGTCCCTTCTTCTATGCCATTAGGGATAATCAGACGGGAAGGGTTTTGTTTATGGGTTCCATCATTGACCCACAATGAGGAGGCAGGAGGCAGGAGGTGTAAAATTATCTAGTTTCTTCCAACTTCCTACTTCAAACTTCTAAATCATGAGCTATAGAGAGCAATTTATATGGCAGCGCAAAGTCAAGCTTGCCATTAACTGCTATCGACTTATACCAATTCTCTGTGAGGCTGCACATTATTTTGACCCCTCCCAACCTCCCCGATGCTTTGGGGAGGTGCCGCAGGCGGTGGGGTTCTTTCTATGCATCTTCAGAATGAAGTCCATTTTTTACAAAGTTATTCTCTCGTTACAATACTTTTTCATGCCCTATTTAATTTGTTAAAGACTTTAAAGATAATCATAATCAAATAGAGGGGGAGTAGGCGAGCCTCCCTCGTTTACTCCCCCTCTCCCTACACACGATTATCGTTCTGATTAAGGCTATCTTGAGTATTTTAACTGATTGACAAAAGGCACTTTATCTTAACCTATCACCGATGTTACCGGGGTAGCTTCTTTCAAGTATTTGGGTGACATCAGCACCGCTTCGCTAACAGTCACAGGACTTACGCAAAAATCGCCGAAAGGCTTAATTTATCGAACCGCCAAGACGCCAAGAACGCCAAGAATTCGTAGAGCGTGCGTAAGTCCTAAGTCAGTAATAATTTATTCGTAAAGCTTAATATTAGAGAAACTAATTATTAGCTATTCATGATATTATGCTTTTCAGTATCACTAATCTCGATAAAATCTTATTTCATCCTCAAATACCGACATGAC
>NZ_JAIVFR010000841.1 GCF_020829685.1 Nostoc sp. CHAB 5715
AGGAGTCAGAATTCAGAATTCAGAATTCAGAATACTCTACCCATAAAGGGATAGAGTTTTAAGGCGAGAATATTTTAATTTTTTTCGCTTAACTTCGGGCGAGGTTTTAACCAATATTCGTCACCCATTCGTACAGAATTCATACTGAATTCTGACTCCTGAGTTCTGAATTCTTCTTATAAAAACACGCTAAATCGTTTTGAATATCGCGGGAAGTGTTGATGAAAAACCTGTGTTTTGCTTCAATGAAGGAAGTAACCGCCTACACTATGCGGAAGGGTTGGATGTCGCCGTTTGCTAAGAGATAAAAGATACCCAACCCAAACTTGTCAATCTGCTTTAGTTGAGCATTTTTTCTTGGATTGCCATCCTCTAAAGAATACCTCCATAAATGGAGTATCTGATGATTTCTTTCACTAAAAATCGCTTCGATGCCAATATCTAAGGCTTATGTGGCTTACTCAATTACGATTTTATACTGATAGTTTACGGTTGATTTGCCGCCAAATTTGAGATATTTATGCTGCTAATTGCTGCACATTTAAACTATACTCAGAGGTAGGCGATGCCGAAGGCGAGCTACGCCTAAGCTAATAACCTATAAGTTTTTATACTATACTTACAAAATTGCTACAATCGTGCTTAGTCTTGTTAGTTACTATTGATGGTGAGTCGTTTTTAACTAGTGTTCAGTTCATAAACTGTCACTCACTATATCGGCGGTATTATTGCAAAAGAGATATTCTTAGTTAGTGCAAGGAGTGATACCATTTCACCACATGTTTGTCACAAGTTATCCCCGCAATGTTTCCTAATAAGGGGGCGTTGCAGATTTCAAATGTTGCATCAAACGAGTGAGTTGGTATAAGCTTTTACGGGGAAGCGCTTGAGTGAGCAAAACTCTCATGCGCTTTTTCGTGTATAAATAAAACAGTCCAACTCTCTGGAAGATAATTAAAAATATTTTTAAATACACATAAACCAGAGAAGGAAACTCTTCTTGCTGGGCATATTTTAGGATAGTTTTTACTACTGTCCTGCGTGAATCTGGCTTTTTATTACCAGTAATTAGTAGAATGTTGCTTGAAGGTATTCGGGAAAGGTGATTTTCAAGTTCTTGGTTATTATCTTCATTTGATAAACTCCCAATTAGAGAGTCGCTGTCTGTATGAATAATTTTATTACTCTCTCCAAAGGGCAAAGTCATAACCTCGGTAAAGACTTTTGCAGCAATATTTTTCTCATTTCCAGATAGCTTAACGTAATTGAAAGCTCTCCATTCCGCATGAACATTTTGATTCACTAAATAATCAATTCTTTGATTGAGTGAGTAGCTATCTTCGCCGTAGTATAGATATACAGTCATGATAGATTAGATAAACATTTATTTATCAGGCGTTAGTCGTAAGCGGTGGTTTAAAAAAATAAGAGTTAGTATTAACTCTTTCCATATCCTTAGTATTTGTTATATAGCCGCTAGCAAAATATAGCGATCAACAAATACTTGCACTTAATTTTATACTTGCTGTACTGACTTCTGATTTGAGACTTTCTCAACAGAGTTCTCTACTGGTTGAGTACCCAAATATTTCCGCCAAGAATCCAATTGTTGTAGATACTCTATTACTCCACTAGAACCAGTTACCTCATATAGTGCAATAGCTGTTTCCCACTCCTTTAAGCTGGCTTTTTTCTTGGAAAGAATTTTGACTATAGCTCCTGGAAGTTTAGTTTCTTTACCAGTATCTAGATTTAGGTGTGATACGCTTTCTAGTAATAGTTCTTGTTCTGATAAAGGAACACCACCATCTTCGATATTCATAGTATGAAGTTGGGCACTAATTCCTGATAGAGGAAGAGTATGCTGAATTAATTTTTTAACTTTCTTGGTTTTAGTATTCCTTCTTTTTGGTTTAATGATAACTGGGTTGTTTGGTTCTGTAACTTCGTAACACTGGGGAAGTTCTAGAGAGAGTTGACCTGTTAAATGCCATGATGCACTTCGTTTTTCTGGCGGGGTGATCCGGTACGAGAACTCGGCTGTTTTTCTCGCATCGCCAAATTTCCTTAGTTTTACCCGCATCTTGTAGCTGATAATTCCTTGAATGTAGGTTTTTGGGTCTAATATTATTGGATTTGTATTTTCCCACCACTCAATTTCAACAACGCGATCGCCATCTAATTCGTAGATAGTTCTAACTCTGGCATTAGGATGAGATGAAAGGAATGAGTTCACCCAAGCTCTTTGTTTTTTATTAAGCCTGGGCTTACGATATGAGGATTTATTTTTCATTTAGTTCCCTTTGTAATTGAAGAATGATATCTCCATCAATCCATCAATAAATTAAATAAATTAATCAGTTGATCAATGAATTTATGACTGATACTCGGTTTGGTTTATGTGAACGCATCAAAATCACTTTCTACGTAACCGTTCAGGGGGGGGTAAAAGAGCGATGCACCAGATTTTGGCTCTGGCCTCTTGTAAAGAAGGCATGGGAAAAATAGCCACAAAAATGTGGTAATGTAAAATTCATGGAAGAACAGCGCCCAAACTATCTACAGCAGATACCTCCTGAAGATTGGGAGAGAACTCCAGGCAGTGTCAAAACACTGGTTACGGAAATGGCGCAGAGCATGGAAGAATTGCAACAACAGCAAGCAGAAGTTTTAGCACTTCAGCAACAGCTATTAGAAAAAGTAAATCGCACATCAAAAAATTCATCATCACCACCATCCCAAGACCCCGCTGGATTTGGAAAAAAGCCAGCCAGAAAGAAAAGCAGTAAAAAACGAGGGGGACAGCCAGGGCATGAGGGGAATAGTCGAGATTTATACTCAATAGAAGAGTGTCAGGAAGTTTTCAATCATCATCCGACCGTATGCTCTGGTTGTGGAGAAAGCTTGTTGGGAGAAGATGAAAACCCTTATCGTCATCAGATAGTAGAGATTCCACCGATTGAACCAATCGTGATTGAACATCGATTGCATCAATTGACCTGTGAGCATTGCGGAACTTCAACTCGTGCCAAATTGCCAGAAGATGTCAACCCAAGTGGTTATGGAATCAGAGTTGTAGCACTGGTAGCCCTATTGAGTGGAGTTTACCGCAACAGTCAACGCATGGTGCAAAGGGCTCTAGGTGACTTGTTTAATATCTCAATGTCACTGGGAACAGTCAATAAACTACGACTGGAAGCAAGCGATGCAGTAGCTAGTTGTGTAGATGAAGCAAAACTGTACATCCAAAACTCAAAGGTTGTTGGCGCGGATGAAACCAGTTTTAACCAAGGAAATATTGACGGTTCTAACCCAAAGCAACGTCAAGCTTGGTTGTGGGTTGCAGTAAACTCCACTCAATAG
>NZ_JAIVFR010000842.1 GCF_020829685.1 Nostoc sp. CHAB 5715
AACGCCTCTACAGCATCCGCTAGGTCATCACGGTTCACCAAGGCGGCGGCACGAAGCAAGTCCTCGTTGTCAAGCTTAACTCCCATCAACTTTAATTGATTTGGTTTTAAAAGGTCGGGCGCGGCGGCGGCGGAAGATTTGCCCTCATTAGGGTCTGTGGCTCCCAAGGCGGGACTTTCATTTAAATCATCGGTAGAAAATGAGCCAATTGCCTCTAACTCATCCTCGGCAACTCCAGGACTATCTGGGGATAATTCTTTTTCCTGGTTCTCATTTTTTTCAAAAACAACCGCTTCTCTAATTTGGTTGTTCTTTGGATCTTCTTTGTATATAGATGAATCTGCAATATCGCAGATTGTCATCTGCAAATCCGCATCTGCCAATCTGCAATTTTGCAGATTCGACAACGGCGCGGGTTTCAGGCTTTTGGGTGGCTTTTCCTTTCTTAATGGTGCTTCCCCCGTAGCCTTGCCATATTTCTCAAACAGCAGGTCAAATCCTGTATCCTCGAATATCTTTTGGTAGTTCAGTCTGTACCACTTGCGCCGATTGTAGGAGTGCAGCAGGGGCGGTTTAGACACAAAGCCTATATCGTTTTTTAGCTCGTCAAACCGCGCTGTCACTATCCACCCAATCTTCTCCAGATGACGGACGTTTCTACCGAACTGGTCTATCGACATCCAGGTAAACTGCTCTAGCCACTCCTTATAACCGTTGAATATCCACTTGCAGCCGTCTTGCATGAGATAACCAGCTTCTTCGTTCTGGAGCCAGTAATGCAAGCGCTGGATTATCAAAGCCTGATCCGCGTTGTCCAAAAACGCCGCTATCACGTCGTAGCACATAAAGTAATACCTCTGTGTCCTCTGGGGGGCAACACTGGTAGAATTGACAACAGTACTGTTCGACATCGTTTATCGTCTTTCCCCTGGATTATCACTTTCAGTCCAGTAGCGAAAGCTCTAACCGTTCAATCCTCGATCGCCCCTTGTTATCTCACACCAGAACTTGATAGCCTTAATTCAGTTTTTCTTTGTCTTGTTTGTTGTTCTGGGGCTGGTTTGCGGGGCGATTGAGCTTTGAAACTATTAGCAACTTTCAACTACAAGACTTTTTTTATTGGTTCTTGTGTATGAATTTTGGACTTCTGTAAGTCCAAAATTCACTGATAAAATTCGCTTCATCAAGCATACATCTCATTTATTTCCGTATCAATCAAATTGCATCTTGTATAAGATATGTAAGCTTTTCCGCTCAGGCAAATAGGTTTTGCCCGTGCATATACACGGCTAAAAATGCACATGCCATTGCAATATTTAGGCAAGAGTTAGGCAAGATCCTGTTGATCAAATGCTACTCAAATGCTACTCAAAATATCCTTGAAACCATTGAAAAATCGTTTATGCCAAGCTTCTGTACGAATATTTGCGAAATCTTATAATCCTTACTATGACTAGTTTTCATCCGTTTATGGCGAACAGTATCCCAACAAGTCTCAGAAGTTGTTAGGTTGCAATTCATATAGAAGTACACCTAACACTCCGGGTTAGTTAAGAGGCTAATATGCTAAATCTTGTAAACCCTTGCTATAACTGCTTTTCCATCAATGACACGAGGAATTGCTAGTCCTAGTGTCAGTTCCCTTACTGTTAATCAGCTTATGGATCGCTGTTAAGGTTAGTTGCAATTCTTCCCGGTGCGGTTCTGAAAGCGTTTTGTAACAATTCGTTAACAACTCCATAGTATCTGGGGTCTCACTGCATTCAAAATCTAAAAGCTGATGGTAGTACCGGATCATGTTCCATTCATCCAGGGCGGTTGTCACCATCGCAACCAGAGATTCATTACTTTCATTCACAGGAAAAGCGGATACAGTGTCATTGCTGGCGGTCTGCGCTTGTTGCATAATTTGTATGCCTCCTAATCGTCGGCTAAACGGTTAAACGATTGGGTCGAAGTCGTGCCGGTGGGGGAGATGTCGTAGTTTCTCCTGCCGGGGCGCGTTATGTTATTTGTCTTTATCTGTACAGTTTGCACAAACTGTACTCATGGTACGATAGCACATTAAGTTCTATGAGTACAAACCGTACAAAAAGTTATGATTGGAATGAACCGTACAGTGTTAACTATGAGCGGGAAAGGACGAATAGCCGTAACTTTAGAACCTGAAATTTATCAGTGGATTGTTGAACGTGCAGCCAAAGAAGGAAGATCATTGGCTAATCTTGCAGCTTTCCTTCTCAGTGGCACTGTCAAAGAGCAAATGGAAGAGGAAGCCACCAAAGAGAAGGGGGCAGCATGAGTGAAGAGAGACTAGACCGCATCGAAGCCGCCCTAGATAGGCAAGTCGCCGTCAACGCCGACCTTCGCACCTCGGTTACAGAACTGCGGGCCACCACAGAAGCCCTACTCCAAGTCGCCACAATTCACCAGCAAAATTTTGAACGCCTCACAACTGAACTAAACGCCGATCGCGTTGAATGGCGATCGCAAATTGACCGCATCTGGCAGTACCTCAGAGAGCAACGCGGCAACGGTCGAGGTGAGGGATAACCTCAAAGCGCGATCGTACTTCATCGTCCGGGGATGATCATTTAACCATCATCTGTGGGTAGGAGAATTAGGGAGCGATGCGACGCGACGAACTTACTCGCTTTCCTTGAACTCACTACTGTATTCATCTGTATACAATTAGAATACAATATCTGAATACAGACTGTCAACAAAACTGTAGACAAGAACTCTGAAACCATCTAGTATTGTAGACAGTTGTATTCAGTGTATAAGCTATGGTCAGCAAACAGTTTTCGTTTCGCTTGGCTGATGAAGTTGTAGAAGCGCTAGAAGGATTGCAGTTAGAAGGAGAAAGCCTAAACCAGACGGCTCAAAGGATACTCACAAAATCCGTAGGACTGTCTACAAGTACCTCTACTCATCTGTCTACACCTGTAGACATAAAGGAATTGGTTAAGCAAGAAGTAGAAAACGCGATCGCCAATTCTGAACAATTGAAAGAGATGATCGCAGCTAATACCGCTTACCTGGCAACAGGCATCAACGAAATCAAGCACGAAGTCGATGAGCGCCTGGGGGAGTTGAGCGCTTGAGAGATAACGCTGCATCTCTTGGGCAGTCACCAGCTACACTGTCTACACCTGTAAACAATTCTGTAGACATCGACTCAATCCGCGATCGCACTCTTGCCAAGCTGAAAATGGGCAGACAATCACCAGCCGGAAAAGCAATTCAAGCCTTTATTAAAGAGCTAACACGTGGGTGACAAGTGCGCTTTGTGTGCCACAATCGATGGTGACAAGTGCGGTTGCAGTACCACGATCAACG
>NZ_JAIVFR010000843.1 GCF_020829685.1 Nostoc sp. CHAB 5715
TTCCGATCTACTCTAACGGTATTCCCTACTCTGACAATGTGCGGAAAATTTTAAGTGCATCTGGATTTGAGGAAGTGAACTTCAAACTCACTGCTACAGGAGATATGGGTGTTGGTCTTCATCGATACCTTGGTGAAAACTTGGCTGCACCTAAAGAGCAACAGTTATTTGTGTTTTCCGGCATTCCTAGTAAAGCGAGGTAAAAATGTCTATTCAAAACACAGTGTCAACTTGGGAAGAAGTTTTAGAAACTGCTAGAAACCATACCTCTGCGCGTAGGGTAAAGAGGACAGGACAATCTCCTTCTACTGCACCAATACCCAGCAGTTTACAGAAACTTCCCCCAAATACAGAACCGCCAGTCTTGCTTTATCGAGATACTAATTCCTGGTGTCCTTTCTGCGAGAGAGTTTGGTTTGCTCTGGAAGAAAAGGAAATTCCCTTTGCAACGGAGTTTATTGATTTAAGTAATAAACCCAAATGGTACACTGATTTAGTTCCCACAACCCTTGTCCCAGCAGCAAAAATTGAGGGAAAGTTAGTATACGAATCCAAAGATATTCTCTTGGCTTTAGAAGAAAGGTTTCTTAGTCCTGCATTATTGCCTGAGAATTCAGAGGAAAATGCTGTTGCTAGGCAGTTGGTTGAAGACGCTGAGACTAACGGTTTTAGAGAGATTGCTTACAAATTCCTGAGAGAAACACCTGTAAATGCTGATGAGTTGGCATTACAAACAGCATTTGAGGCGAAGTTAGATGAACTTGAGCAAGCTTTGGCTAAATATCCCAGCCCCTACTTTGTCAGTACGTTTAGCTTAGTTGACATTCTGTATAGCCCCCATCTAGATAGATTGGCGGCTAATTTACCTGTATATCGGGGATATCACCTCAAAGGAAATCCTCGCTTTCCTCGAATTAATGCTTGGTTTGACGCACTTAATCAGCGTCCTGCTTATCACAGAGTGAAATCGGATAATATCACCAACAATTTACTTTTGCGTCGCAGATGGGGTGTAGAACCGATTGGAAATCCCTTACCTCTGGATGTGGAAGATAGTGAGAAAATTCAATATCGAGCCGAAGCAGCTGAAAGATTGAGCGATAATCGGGAAGTTGCGATCGCAGATGTAATCAAAAATTCTGGAGTTCAAGCGTTAGCGGCAGATAGTGATTATACCACAGTTAAGGACGCTGTTGATTTTCACCTGCGACAACTAGCCGATTATCTCATTCATGGCAATGGTGCAACTTTACCGGGTGGAAGGACTGGTGGTAAAAATAGTAGTGTTGATCCTATCTTCGCTGCTGTGGGGGCTATTACTTTCGCATATTTGAGAAATCGCATCTGCGCCCCCCGTGACATGAGTGCTGGTGCAGCAACGGCGTTTCGGGCAGCGATCGATAAATTGTTGACTTCTGTTTATTAATTTTGTGGGCGTTGGTGAATGTATGAATGAATTTGCCTCATGCAAAGACGCAGCGAAAAGTCGGAGCGTTTCTGAATTCTGACTCCTGATACCAATTCACTAAAATTATGAAACAGATGTAAACCCTGAAAGGCAAGTATCTCTAAGTTTTTTAATTGCGAATGGGCGAAAAAGCGAATTGCGAATTGGTATGACTCCTGAATTCTGCCGTACTGTAGAAACTTTATTGAGGAAAGGGAATTGCTAGCAGTCCATAGTGAAAATGAACTACAATTAACTGCTGATGTACTGGTAATTGGTGGTGGCCCTAATGCTGCCTGGGCAATCTCCACAGGGCAATGGGCAGGAGTTGGAGCAGCGGACTTTGCTAAGAGTCTAGGCGCTCATGCAAATGAACGGATTGCGCGTCCTGCTGGTAAAGTGGGATTGCGATCGTCACCCTCACCCACTTCTGAAACATTCGATAGTGAGGCGATCGTGCATGGTGTACAAGCCCAGATGTTCCCGTTGGAGAAGAATTACTTGCGTTCTGAGCAAGGACTTTTGGATTCTCTCGCTAAATTAGAAACGCTGTGGCAGCAAGTACAAGGAAACCCAAAACAAGATAGTGTGCGCGATGTGGAATTTTCTCGGCGAGCGGCTGCTCTGACGGCTGTAGCACGATGGGCATATTTTAGCGCGTTACATCGCACGGAAACGCGCAGCGAACATATTCGCATGGACTATCCCGAAACCGATCCAAATCAGCGTTATTACCAAGCAACAGGAGGCTTGGATAAGCTTTGGGTGAGGCGTGATTGGATTACGGATGCAATATCTGGCGACAAGCCGCAAAGCGTCTACGCTACACCACCAGTACAAACCACTCAAACCACACCCTCTGTATCAAAATTGTAGCAGGAGCATTTCATGATCGAGCTTGTCAGCCATAAACTCTGTATCAATTGCAATTTGTGCGTCCAAGTGTGTCCTACCAATGTCTTTGACTCCGTACCTAACCAGCCACCCGCGATCGCCCGCAAGGAAGACTGTCAAACTTGTTTCATGTGTGAGGCTTATTGCCCTGCGGATGCACTCTATGTTGCGCCCCAATCTCATACCAATGTTGCAGTCAATGAGGATGATTTAATTGAAAGTGGCATCATGGGTGAATATCGTAGCCTCTTGGGTTGGGGATATGGCAGAAAAAACAATAGTGAATTGGATACGGCTCATAAACTGCGCCAACTGCCACGTCCTTATCAAAGTTAATTTGGGTGTTTGAGGAGTGGGTTTTTATTCAGCACTTTCAAGCACTTTTTGACGTAGTTCTGGAAATACTTTGGAGACTTTATTCAAGAGATATTCGCCATAAGTTCCGTCAAATTCGTGAACACTGGCTTTATCCCAGCGATCGCTTTTATCATCATTCACTACTACATCCTTCAGTTCAATGGGTTTGACTTCAACGTTGAAATTGGGGTCAAAAAAGAACGGGAACGAAAGTCGATGACTTGTTGATAGGTTCTGAACGCGGTGGGGTGTTGAGCGATACAGTCCTCGTGTCATGCGATCGAGCATATCGCCAATATTGCATACGAATGAACCAGGAATAGGAGGTGCATCTATCCAACCAGACTTTGATTTGACTTGTAATCCACCGACATTATCTTGCTTGAGAATAGTTAATACACCATAATCAGTATGTTCGCCAACGCCCCATTTAGATTTAGATAATGATGAATTAGGAGGGTAATTGAAAATCCGAAATAATATCAATGGGTCTTTTGTATAACGGTCTGCAAAGTATGATTCTTCTAATCCCAAACTCAGAGCAATACCAGCCATTAAGGTATGTCCGAGTTTGGTCATTGAGTCTACATAATCCAGCACTGTTTCCCTAAATTGGAGAATGTTGGATGGAAAAAGATTGCGAC
>NZ_JAIVFR010000844.1 GCF_020829685.1 Nostoc sp. CHAB 5715
TTGTTGTTTGTTGTGGTGGGAATGCTGACTATGGTAACAATCGCCTTTGGCTATCTATATCAACCTCTATGGCGGCTATATGATGAACTGCCAGATGCAATTGCTGATGAGGCTCTCCCATAGAAGAAGTGATCTGCTGTTGTTAATTCTATTATTGAAGTCCGAGCGTTCGCGTCCCCCATAACACCCACTAAAATTTAACTCCTTAAGTGCAAGCGGTTGGATTTGATTTTCCTGAAAGTGGAACAATTCATCAGAGTTTTTATTAGGCATCAGCGCATAGCGCCAACCATCACCGAATTGTTCAGCCAATTCCGTACCAGAGGGGTAGTATTGAAGCCCCAGAATGATGCCGTCTTTAGTACGTTGTTCCAAAGCAAAGCGAGGGTAGCCCCAGTGCTGGGGAATCGATATTGTGGGTTGCATATTGATTTAATGGGGATTGTTGAGAATCTGGTTGTAGGCGATCACTTGACAACTGCGATCGCCTGGAACGAGAATAATTACGCCGTCACTAACTTCCGACTTTCTGCAATTGGCTCATACTCCCGTAACAGTTCCCAATCAAGGGCTGTCAGCATCTCAAATGGTAGGTCTAGCAATTCTTCAAATGTTGGCTCAATGCTGGGCAAAGTTTCCACCATCGACAGCCACCACACAGCATCCAACGCCGAGTCACAGGGGATGCGCTGCTGGGTTTCGTCTGCGGCGCGTGTGAACCACCAGCTGCCGTCAGTCTGACCCACTTCGCCTAGTTTCGCGTTGTTGTCGTATATGCCGTCGTCGAGGATATTAAAGCCGAATTTCTCACATTCAGTGAAAATCTGTGCCATGACTTCGTTACCAGTGTTGCAAACTTCTTCTGGTAACTGTTCTTGCACTGGTAGCGTACCTTGTTGGTACTGTTGTTTGATGTAGCTGTGGCATCTAGCGGCTGATAAGTCGCGGAAAATCTCAGCGTTGTTTACCAATACTCGCCAGTACAGATTTTCGTAATTCCCATGATCGTAGCTAATGCTGGCTACAAGATAGTCACCCACAAAGGCTTCTTGGTCATAAAACGAGATTTCCAAGATGGTTGGGACTTCTGCTATTACATCTGGTGCTGGGAAGGTTTCTCTGAGTGTGCCGTCTTTGTGATGCCATTGGATGAAGCGATAGCATTTTGCCCAGGTGTTAGCACGGAATTGCTCTTTGCCGTTGACCATGACTAGCCAAGATTGGGTGACTAAATCATCGTGGTCGTATGCAATGTAGGCTATCAGTTCTTTACCACAGTAAACCTCGTAGTGGTAGAAGTTGATTTCTACTGTTGTCAGTGGTTCGGGAGCGATTGCTTGGGCTTGGGTTGCGATGAACTGGTTGAGTTCAGGTTGGGCTGTGGTTTGTTCGTCAGCGATTTTCTGAGCTTTGCTTGCCTGATATTCAGCGATCGCAGTAATCCATTATGCAATTGAGCAAGAGCGAATAAAAGTGCTGCCACTTGCTACGTTAAGACGAATTGAGCAGGTTTTAGGCATTGAGTTTGGGGTGCAGCCATGATTGGAGCAAAGATGATTGACCCTAACAACATCAATCTTCTTGCTCTCTCCTGTGTCTTATTAGAGAAGCGATTGCAGTTAAACACTATATTTAAAACTTATCCACAAGTAACTCTAGGCAAACGCTAGTGAATCAAAAGAGGTGGAATGATGATTAAGCCATCCTCTAAGCGCAAAAAAACTGCCTCTACTTCATCCAGTAACAGCACACTTCCAGATAATCTTGCCCAAGAAGAAAACCCAGCCTTGGCAACCATTACTGTTACTGCTGTTGAAGTCCCTGAGCTAACAGAGTAGGAAATTAGCGATCGCCTGCATTTGGAACGTAAGGTAGAACGGGCATTTTTTGAGGCGGGAAAGGCACTCTCCGAGTTGCGCGATGGGCTTACGCCCCGCCGTAGGCGATCGCAGACTATATCGTTCAACCCATCGCACATTTGAGGAATATTGTCGTGTTCGCCCTTGGCGTTGGCGCAGCCATCGCTTTGGGCATAGTCGCCAGAAGTCAAATTATCTGATTGCAGCAGCTGATGTCTACGAGAATTTGACAACAATTTGTTGTCAAAATTTGCCGCCTGAAGATTTGACAACAAATGGATCACAAATTTTGCCTACTAGCGAAGGGCAAGTCCGACCCATAACAAAGCTAGAACCTCAAGAACAGTGGGAGGTGTGGCAAACCGCAGTAGAACTTGCTGGCGGGAAAGTGCCAACTGGTAGAATCGTCAAAGATGTTGTGCAGCGCATCATGGAAAGGACAAAAGTACCCAATACCTACCAAATCGGCGAAGTGTGCCAAATCGTAGTCAAAGACAACCCGGAACTCAGAGGAAAGGGTGGGTGCTGGGCGATTGTCAGTGCAGTAAACGAGTTCAGTTGCACCCTGAGAATGTGGGATGGAGAGTACACCGTTGGCTTGGGAAAAGTACCCTATCAGAAGAAATTGCACGGATATTGCATATCCCTTTATTCTCTTTGGATTGGATACTAAGGGCAATGCTGCTATCACAGTTGCGTGTTCAACAGGAGGGATTTTACGTTACGACTGCTGAAGCACTGCTGACAATGCTAATCCAAAGACAACTAATGTTAGGACAATCAGCTATTTTGGACACTCCTGCTAATACAGTCGCACAAAGAAAACGCTGGCAGGATTTAGCGCAATCATATAATGCAGAATTCTATGGACTTGAAACAATTTGCTCAGATATGGAGCTACATCGTAGACGAGTCGAAGGGCGTAAGCGTGGTATTCCAGGTTGGTATGACACTGTTAGTTGGAGCCATGTAGAACGAATGCGTTTTGCTCGTCAAGCTTGGACAGATGATGAAGGAGAACACCTGAGAATAGATGCAGTTCATACTTTGAATGAAAATGTTCAGACAATTCTAAAATATGTTCAATCCTGAAAATAATAACTAGAACTAGCTCAGAAAGAATGATTACTTGCTGTAGCAGTGTCAGCAGATGCAGCAGATTAGCGATGCCTGTGGCGGGCTGTTCGGTGTCGCATGAGTAGGCTACGGGAAAACGAGAATTTAGAAGATGCCCCAAGTGCCTTGGGATCAAATTGTGAGCCAATATGAACAAACCACATTTATTGCATTTGCTCAAGAACATTTATCAAGATTTATTACCTGGTTTACAAATAGAAAGTGTCAATCCTCGCGATCCGATCAAAGTCAAATATCTTCCACAACCCTGGGGATTGCTGGGCAAAGGAAATTATGCCGCAGTTGTTGATCACCCTGACTACCCTGATTGTGTAGTGAAGATTTATGCTCCAGGACGACCAGG
>NZ_JAIVFR010000845.1 GCF_020829685.1 Nostoc sp. CHAB 5715
GTTTTAATTGATAGTCATTTCCTCCAGCAAGAACTGCCCAAAGGCGGAGCATCTCCGGCTTTGCTCTTACAGCGCTTTTCAAGTAATTGAACTACACCACTCCCTACTCCCCACTCCCCACTCCCCACTCCCCGTCTCATCTGTGGTCTAAATACCTGAAAAATGTTGTAACACTTAGTTTGTGCGATCGCCTTTAATAACCAAATCACTGCGGATTCATCCGAATCAAGTCTGTTAAAATACTATCCAAACTGCCGTTAACTTGAATGCGATCAATCTTCTCTGCAATCCGCTCTAATACTTCGAGTTCTTTCAAACGCAATGCAACGGGGTTATCTTCCATCACTTTGGCAGTGTTTAGCATACTGCGGGTAGCAGCAGTTTCTTCTCTACGTCTGACTACGTTTGCTTGAGCAGCTTTTTCTGCCTCGACTACTTTACTCAAGATAGTTTTAATTTCACCAGATAAAATAATATCTTTGACACCTACAGAATCTACTTCAATTCCATAGTCTGCGGCTTTCTGACGAATGTATTCAGAGATACTTCTATCAATTGCACCTTTATCTTCTAATAAAGCATCTAAGTTGCGTTCGCCGACTGCACCACGCAAAGCAAATTGTAATTCTTTGTACAAAAACCCAGAAATGTCTGTCAACCCGTTTTTTGCCCTCAATGGATCTTGGATGCGGAAGCCAGCCGTTAAATTTAACCGCAGAGGTACTTTATCCTTTGAGAGGATGTCTTGACCTGATACTTCCATATTTTGCAGTCGCAGGTCGATAGTTTCGGTTTGAAAAGAGCGTCCAAATAACCACCAAGCGTGTACCCCTGGCGATCGCTGTCCTTGAAACTCCTGATTAATGTATACTAGTCCAACGTGCTGGGCGGGAACTTGGCAAATATGCAAACAGTTGCGACTGAGCAATTTTGCTTCTGGTAAACCCTCAACCAACTCAGCCACTAAGTTAGGCTGCAACTGAGCATCAGCACTGATGTCAAGAATTTTCACTGCAACACCTTGCCAAAACAGCTTGCGGCTCGTGGGTGGCAAAATAGAAATCACTTTACCTCGATATCGCACAATTGCAACTTGCGAAGCCAGCAATTGCACGGTTTCACAGTAGGCAGCAATAAAGTCGGGATGTTTTTCAATTAGTACATCTTCGAGGGGAAAGTCTGGGTTAGGGATAATCCGGCTGAGAGTTCGGACTGTAACATCTCTATCTACTGACCAAAAAGCATACTCTCCAGGTTCTAAAGGTCGCACAAAATTATTTTGCAGATATAGTAAACCAATCTCATACTCTGAGATTTGGAACTTCTTCAATCCATTCAACGTAACTGAGCGCAATTGCTGCACAAAGGAACTAGGCAATTCCCAGCTTTCTTCCAAGTTGAATAGATAAGATTCTACCTCAATAAAACCACGCCAAAAAGCTATCAATTTATTTGGTGCAACGCTTACCCAATTCTGACCGTAGCGGACTAAAGCAGCTTGGTTGAATGCGGTTCTGATAATCAATAAATGTTCTTGCAGTTCAGCCTCGTGATTTCGCAACAACAATTCTAAGTTTTCAATCTGAGCTTGTGGCTGGTTGAGGTCATAGGTTTTAACTTGCCAATGCCGACCAAAATAAGTATATGTACCGGGCTGCAAAATTTTCTTAAAGTCACTGCGGTGATATAAGATGCCGATTTCGTTAGGTTTGATATAAAATGTTTGCCACATAGTAATTTGCATAAATAATTTGCCTAATATTTTAGGTAAGCTACGCGATCGCGATCGCAACCAGCTAAGAAGATTTGATAAAGACATTTATAACCTTGCCTGCAATTTAAATCGCTATCTCACAGCTTAAGTATTGGAGTTTGCAACCTTGTGAAAAAGACTAAAAGATTGGTTTTAGCTCTTTATACTACTATATACTACAAAATATTTATTTACTCTGCCAGTGCAGTTTTTTACAGTTCCGGTCAGCTAAACCATGCGATCGCAAAAGTACTAAATTATCAGTTCGCAACTTTTCTAAATTACTTTCAGTCGCTAATGGGGTAGTGCTTAAATTTTTGCTCTACATCATACAAAATATTTTTTTACTCTGCGAATACAAGTGTTTACAGTTTAGGTGTGGGCAAAAGTTTCTCCAAAGCTGGATTAAGATTGCTGTTACTTTTACCAAACTGCTTAATGGCAATCTAGAAAAAGAAAACCGCGCTCAAATATGCCGTTCGGTTGCCAATCTAGAATCCCGAAGGAAAACTAGATGTAGGAAACGAAGGGACATACTCAAGTTAGGGAGAAATGCAGTTGCGCTAGCTCCTTGACTGTAGCTATCAAACATTACCCTTACGAGTAATGAGCGCCAGCAGAACACTTGCACCGCAGAGTTTTTCAAATGACGGACTCGAACCGTTTGGGGATTTCTCCCGTACCATATTGGCTACTGTGACAGAGTAGTGTCTTTTGACCCGGACAGGGTTTTGGGTGAAAGTATAGGAATTGAACCTACAACACATCGATTATGAGTCGATCGCTCTGCCAATTGAGCTAATCAAACGATATAGTTTAAAGCACTCGGCGGTATACGCTTATGCAAAAGCTTGGCGCACCAGTTAGGCATATAGAACCTAAACTATAGCTTTGTAACTTTGTTACTATCCCGCTCCAAATTTAGCATAAAAGGATTGAGCATGGGGAATGCGGAGTGCTGAGTTAAGAGTTAAGAGTTAGGAATTATCCCCTCTGCTTCCTCATCTTCCTTTCACTGGAAGGGTAATCACAAACTCAGTTCCCTCACCTAAAGTTGAATTGACAGCGATCGCTCCATGATGTTTTTCTACTACAATCTGATGAGCGATCGCTAATCCTAATCCAGTGCCTTTGCCTACACACTTAGTGGTAAACAAATGCTCAAAAATCTTCTGCTTGACATCATCTCTCATGCCGATGCCGTTGTCTTGAATGCGGATGCTGACGAATTGCCATTGTTGCCAAATGTTGATCGCTTCTTGACCATTTTGCGCTTCCTTCACTTCAAAGCCCAAGGGACTGAGCAACTTCACTAGAATCTGGCGATTGATATCTTTATCATCCACAATTAAGATGCGGTAGCAGGGTTGATTAGATTCCAAAGCAATAATCTGTTGCTTGAACCGCACAGTTTCTTCATCAGCCCCCTCAACAGCCGTCACCTGAATCTTGAATTTACAGCAGTTTTCATGTATTTGAACCACATCTGTTGTAGGGGTAAAGCGCATTGCTCATACGTGTCAACTTAACGTAAAAGCCATGTCCCGCAAGGAACTGAAGTTCCTTGCTAATAGCGAAAGT
>NZ_JAIVFR010000846.1 GCF_020829685.1 Nostoc sp. CHAB 5715
GAATAATAATGGGAAATGCCAATCCTATAGTTAACCATCGCGGTAGTTTATTTGCTGATTGCATTAGCGATCGCTCCACAAGCTTTCTAGACCCAATAAATTGTCATTACGAGCGCAGCGATAGCGGAGCGAAGTAATCGCATAATCTCGTAGTTTTTGCGATTGCTTCGTCGTTCCTCCTCGCAATGACAATTGGGCATTTTTTTACTTGGATTACTCTTAATGAGTCTTTGATATTCACCGACGAGTCTTTGATACTCGGCGACGAGTCTTTAATACTCGTGAATGAGTCTTTAATACTCGCCGATGAGTCTTTGATACTCGCCGATGAGTCTTTGATACTCGTTAACGAGTCTTTGAACTCCATTAATGAAAAATATCTAACCATTCTTGAACTTACAGGGGTGAGCGTGTAGTAAAATTTGTTCATCTTTGTAAAGTGGAATATGCCTGAAGACTTTTCTGGTAAAAATCTCCGAGGACGCAACTTCAAAAGTAGACAAGACCTTGCGGGTGCAAACTTTAACTATGCTGACATCCGAGGTGCAAATTTCACTAATGCTAATTTAACAGGTGCAAACTTCAGCTATGCTAAAGCTGGACTGCAACGCCGCTGGGCAATTTTCCTAGTCCTTGTCTCGTGGCTGTTGTCGGGACTGTCAGGATACTTATGGTATGTCAACGGGTTATTAGTGTCAACAATATTTGATACTTCCAGCTTAGAAAATCAGATTGGCAGCTGGACTTCCTTAATTGTATTAATTGTCTTTTTCTTCGTCACAATTGCTCAAGGATTAGAAGCTGCTTTAGGATTAGTAGCCTTGATCATAGCCGTAGCTGGAAGCTTCGCCTTTGCCTTCAGCTTTGCCAAAAGCATAGCCATAGCCGGATCTGGGGTCATAGCTATAGCCGGAAGTGGAGCCTTCAACGGAGCCGTAACTGGAGCTTTCACCATAACCGTAGTCTTTGTTATAGCCATAGCTGTAGCCGTAGCCATAGCCGTAGGCGGAACTATAGCCTTTGCCATAACCTTTGCATTTACTATAGCCTTTCCCATAGCCATAGTCATACTCGTAGCTATAGTCGGAGTAGTAGCCGGAGCCGGCTTCAACACAGTTATAGGCTTGCTCATAGCCATAGCCGGAGTGTTACTTAGCATTTCTATTGGTTGGCAAGCTATGAAAGGAAATCAAAAGCACTCCTTGGTTCGTAATATTGCGATCGCCTTTGCTGCAACAGGAGGCACAAGCTTTCGTGGTGCTGATTTAACCAATGCTGATTTCACCCAAGCCACACTCAAAAGTACAGATTTACGCAACACAATCCTTATCTGTACCCGTTGGTATCAAGCCAAAATGCTTGACCGTGTTCGTCCTGGCTCAACTTATCTGCAAAACTCACAAGTACGTCAACTGCTAGTTACAGGACAGGGACAGGGTAAAAACTTTGACCGTGAAAACCTGCGGGGTATCAACTTACAAGCAGCGAACTTAGCTGATACTAGCTTTATTGGCGCTGACCTCAGTAAAGCAAACTTCCAAGATGCCGATTTGTCAAGAGCAAAACTGAAGCAAACCCAACTAGACGGCACAGATTTAACAGGTGCAACACTCACCGGCGCGTACATTGAAGATTGGGGCATTACAAATACAACTAAATTGCATGGGGTGAGGTGTGAATATGTCTTTATGCGCTTACCCACCAAAGAAGACCCCGATCCTCTCCGCAAACCTGATAATAAACAAGAGATATTTGCAGACGGGGATTTTGCCGACTTTATCCAGCCAATTTTTGACACCCTCGACCTTTATCATAATCAAGGCGTTGACCCTCGCGCCGTTGCCATAGCCTTCAAAAACCTTGCCGAAAAGCATCCCGAAGCCGAGTTAGAAATCGTGGCAATGGAGAAACGCGGCGATGATAAAATCTTGCTCAGAGCCAAAACCGCAGCAGGTAGCGATAAATCTCAACTGAGTGCAGAATATTTTGATGACTATAATCAACTCAAAGCTTTATCGCAGAGTCAGCAATTATTACTGGTAGAAAAAGATAAGCGCATTATTAGTTTAGAAAATATGGTAGATACTGCTCTCAAGCAGCCGAAATTTTATACTCAAGGAAATACAAATATGTCAGATATCAGCGGCATCAATATTCAAGGTAGCAGTAATGTTAGCGGTATCGCTGGCAATAATTCTATTGCTAATCTGGGAACCATTAGCGGTAATGTGAGTATTGCCCTCAATCAGTTACCTGATGCAACCGATGCCGAGAAACCAGGAATTAAAGAATTATTGTCGCAGTTGCAAGATGCAATCATACAATCCACATATTTACCAGAAGAAGAGAAAGCCGAAGCGCTAAAACAGGTGAAAACTTTGGCAGAAGCGGGGAAAAATCCCCAAGAATCGACTAAGCAGAAGACTGCAAAAACAGCAATCACCATGTTGAAAGGGATATTTACAGGCTTACCTGCGATCGCATCTCTGGTGGAAGCGGGTAATAAATTATTGCCTGCGATCGCAAAACTATTCGGCTTGGGATAATTTAACGTGAGTTCAACAAACCTCTTCCTGTCTTGAACTTTAGTTCAAGTTTCTCTCCGACTCAAAGAGGGACGGTTTTGCATAGTAAAACCAGAATTAAACTTGCTAACTGAGGAGGAATTAGCAAGTGCGATCGCCACTCAATATAAACCAATACGGTTCAGTTAAGGAGAATTGTAGGTTGGGTTGAACGTAGTGAAACCCAACAAAGTCCTGAAAATGTTGGGTTTCGTCCCTCAAACGCCACTTGCTTCAAGTCGGGAAACCCGCCCAACGCAGTGGCTCCCCAACCTACACAATTTAAGGCTTTTAGCTCTAACTGAACTGTATTGCAATATAACCCAGCAAGGGTTAGAAGGACGAATAAATTAAACTACCTCTTGTTGTTTTTGAGTTAAATACATCGCAATTCCTTTCTCGTAATAAGCTGCTTCATTAATAAAAATAGGATAAACAGTAGACGCTCCGTCATATAAAATATCTTTTCCTTCAAAAGTCAGAAATATTGGATCACCGGGATTCAGAGGTTCATAATCTCTAAACTGAAGCTGGGGATGAATCATTGCTTGAATCTCTTGGCGATCGCTTCTAGGATAATCGATAGTCCCAATATATTGATAGAGTGTAAGCGTGTTATTTATCTGCGGAATATTACCTTGGTTACACCCTTCAAAATAGTCTAAAATTCCATAGATAAGCTGCTCTGTTTGCTGAAACAATTCAGCGTTTAAAATATTCTGAGCTACAGCACCAACTTCGGTTTAGAGATTATGAACCTCTGA
>NZ_JAIVFR010000847.1 GCF_020829685.1 Nostoc sp. CHAB 5715
AGGACTCCTATTTGATTTTTGAAAAAACTCCGTACAACTCGAAAGGGCTGATTCCCTACTCCCTACTCCCTACTCCCTACTCCCTGCCTACGCAAATAAGTTCAAAAATCAAATCGGATTGCTATATTATCATAACTGTTAATGACGCATTACATTTGTGCTAATTGCGTATAAATACTTAAAATAATTTATGCAAGTAGCCTGGTTACTTGCTTAGACTTAGGATTGCTACTCGATACCAAACATCTATGTTGTAAGGGAGGCAAAGGTAATGCAGGTAATCCGTCTGGAAGCACTCTCAGACAACTACATATTCTTGCTACACGACCATAAACAAAATATTGCCGCCGTTGTTGATCCGGCGGAGTCTCTACCAGTATTAGAGAAACTGGCAGAATTAAAAGCTGAATTAGTAGCAATTTTTAATACGCACCACCATAACGATCATGTGGGTGGTAATAAGCAACTAATAGAACAATTCCCCCAACTGATAGTTTATGGAGGAGCGGAGGATCGTGGTAGAATTCCCGGACAACAGGTGTTTTTGCAACAAGGCGATCGCGTCCAGTTTGCAGACCGTATAGCTGAAGTTATCTTCGTTCCCGGACATACCCGCGCTCACATCGTTTACTACTTTCCCCCGGAAAAAGCTGGCGAGACAGGCGACTTATTTTGCGGCGATACCTTATTTTCTGGCGGTTGCGGTCGCTTATTTGAAGGAACACCGAGCCAAATGGTAGACTCTTTAAGCAAATTGCGCTCTCTACCCGATGATACACGCATTTGGTGTGCCCACGAATACACCTTAAAAAATCTGCAATTTGCCCTAACTGTGGATGGCGACAATGCCGATTTACAAAGACGCTTCAATGAAGTAAAAGCTTACCGTAGCCGAGGAGAAGCTACCATCCCCTCGCTGCTGGGGCTGGAGAAGCGAACCAATCCCTTTTTACGTTGGGATCAGCAATCATTACAATCAACTGTTAAGAGTAGCGATGCAGTGCAAACCTTTGCGCGGATACGGGAAATGAGAAATAACTTTTAAGTATGGGCATTGGGCATCCCTTCGGCTTCGCTCAGGGCAAGTGGGCATTGGGCATTGGTTATTCGCCTTGTCTTCCTCATCTCCCTCATCCTCCCCTGCTCCCCCTGCCTCCCCTGCCTCCCCTGCTCCCCCTGCTCCCCCTACTACCTCATCCCCCACTCCCTACTCCCCACTCCCCACTCCCTCATTCATTCAATTTTCTCTAATAGTTGCGATCGCACCCTTCCTTTCGCTAGGATCTGTAAGCTTTAGGGTATGGGCATAGAAGCTTGGAATACACCACTGACATTGTGAGCTATGCTGCCCAAACCCAAATTAATCAGATTTTACAGGAAAAACGAAAAACGATGGCGAAGCGCGTGCAGTTAGTTTTAAATCAGGATATCAGTAAGCTGGGAAAATCTGGCGATTTAGTAGAAGTAGCCCCTGGCTACGCTCGTAATTATCTGATTCCCCAGAAATTGGCAACCAATGCCACTCCTGGTATTCTCAAGCAAGTAGAACGCCGTCGTGAGCAAGAGCGTCAACGGCAATTAGAACTCAGACAACAAGCTCTTGAGCAAAAAGAATCTTTAGAAAAAGTTGGCAGCTTGACAATTGCCAAGTCAGTTGGTGAAAACGAAGCAATTTTCGGTACTATCACCACCCAAGATGTTGTAGATGCAATTAAGGCAGCCACCGGTCAAGAAATCGATCGGCGTGGAATCACCATCCCCGATATTAACCACCTTGGTACTTATCAAGCCGAAATCAAGCTGCATTCGGAAGTAGCGGCACAAGTCGATATTCAAGTCGTCGCTAGCTAAGAGACAGCAGGGGGAGCAGAGGAAGCAGGGGGGGATGAGGGGGATGAGGGGGATGAGGGGGATGAGGGAGCAGGGGTCATAAACAATTCCTAATTCCTAACTTCTGTACAGACGCGATTAATCGCGTCTCTAACAAAATCTCAAAACTAAAATCGTTTATGGCTGAAGCACTGAGTTTTCAAGGCGATGGTAGCGATGCCTACGGCGGTAAACTACGCCTCCCACCACAAAATATTGAGGCTGAAGAAGCGATTTTGGGGGGTATTTTGCTAGATCCAGAAGCGATCAATTGAGTAACGCGAATGCTTTTAAAAAGCTTGAAACGAAGCTAGCAAAAGGCTTAAATGTGAATAATAGTTCAATTGAACTATTATTCAGCCTAGTACCTATATAATATAAACATTGAATGCACGCCGGTGAGTACGGACACACTCAACCGAGACGACTTCTCCTAAATTCGAGTACACCGAAATAGGAGCAATTATCAGTATGCCAAAACCCAGGTACGACGAAGACGAAAACAAGTCACGTCATGCAGCAGTTGACGAGGATTGCTGTGAAGAAATGGCTGAGAAATATAGCTGGCAATTGGTTGATGTCGAAAAGACGGGAGATCCCATTCTTGAGGTCGATTGTGTGTTTGAAGGCAAAACCGAGTTTCCAAAATCCTATTACGACACTCAAAAGGAGCAAGACTAATGCGTAAATGGATCGTCTTCCGTGCTGAAAAGCGTCAACCAGGTTGGGAAGATCGGAAGTATGCTCATACGGGTTCTCTCACAAAAACCCTGTTTGAACACTACGATTGCTCAGACAAAGCACTGCCTGAACCTGGTTATCGCCCACCTGAATTTATTCGAGTCGATCAGTTTGCCGATCCCAGCTATCCAGAGTCAAAAACTCATTATCGTCAGAGTGATTGGGAAGTGGTGAGAGTTGAAGCCTATACGCCTGAAGTTCCTGTTGGCATGGGCTTCGACATGGTTGTGATCTGCTACTGCAAGTACAACCCAATCAACGCACCCCTTAAGCCAATGCCAGAGCGTCAGCCCCTTCGGGGAAGTCAAAAGTCAAAAGTCAAAAGTCAAAAGTAAGAAACCCATAAATAAATTTAGGGGCTTGAGTCAGCGGACGCCGTATTTCTTGCGCTGCGCGTCTCGAAATACATTTTTTATTTTTCCATAAATAAATTTAGGGGCTTGTACCTTTTTCTTTCTGGTCAAGTCTCTGTGGATTCGTTTGGTGGAGATCAACAAGCCTACGAGCAATGGCTAGAGTCCCAAAAGCAAACTGCAAAGGTGTAACAAATAAGCTCGATACCTGCTTAACTGCCGATATCACCTGGGGATTTCATATTGAGAGTTATTAGAAATAAATATTTTGCTTAAGCTTGACCAAATAGTAGCCTATTATCCCAAAAGGGAATCATAGAAAGTAGTCTAATATAGACTTTCCTCAAATTAGCGATACTG
>NZ_JAIVFR010000848.1 GCF_020829685.1 Nostoc sp. CHAB 5715
GTAGATTCCCTAATTGTTGGAAATAAAAGTGAATTCAACCCCAAAAGATTAGACTAATAAAAATTTTCTGGACTAGATTTTTCAAAATTACCAGTAATATGAGTTACATCTGCGGAATGCAGGTTTTTAGGTAAAGTTTACCGATTTGCCGAGTTAGTGATGCATTAAGTTAATATTATTTAATATTTAGTGATGCACTAATTTTAATTAGTGCATCACTAAAATGACAAGGTTTATTGATAGTGAGGTGTTTATTTGTTCTAGCGATATAGGTTTTGATATAAAACTTAAGGTTTGTAACTAAAACCCCTGTTGTTTCTATAAACTGAAGAGAAATCTCGATAAACCAAGTTCAAAAAACGTGTGTCAAATCAGCGCGAACGCTTTTCTGGAGGGGATACTGACCGAGTATCTTTTACCCTTGCGCCCGGTGTGCGGCAAAAGGTAGATGATTTACTGCCGATATTGGGTGGCACTTTGGCGAAAGCTTTAAGGCGTTTAGTTGATTTGGGTTTAGATTTAGTTGACCTAGCTCAAAAAAGTGGTAAGTCGGTTCCTCAACCGGGTAGTTTGGAGCAAATGTTTTCTGGTTATACCTCTTTGGGCATAGAACTGATATTTGCGTGTGAATCCTTGGGTTTATCAGTACCAGAAGTGGGCCAGGTAGGGGTTTGGTTTGTAGATAATCTCTCCCTTGGCTTGGGTGATATTGAGGGTATCAAGAAAGACAATGATTTTCAGGCATCACGTATATTTCGCTTAAGTCGAGAAATTCAAAAGTTTTTTCAGCAGCAGCTTAATGTCTTATCGGAAGACGAGTATGCTACATTTCTGAAAAATTTGCATAGGGAAGCTGTTATTGGACAAGAGTTTGTAGCTGCTTGTCAGACGCTGGGTTGGCAACTGCCAGAGACAGGAAAACTACAGGAGTGGTTGCAGGATTTGGTGGTGCGTTCGCACAGCGTCTCCGCAGTAGAATCACAATTATCAAACGAGTTATTAGAAGAATGCGATCGACTGGGGATAGACCCGCCAAAACCTGGTGAGGTTGCAGCGTGGCTACAAAATACCCGCCCTGCGGTATTTGAGCAGTCAATGCACGAACATAGGTTACCTTTTACGGATGATGGTTTGCCTTTAGGGGGGTCGCAACCTTTTTTGGAGCATTTACTTACACTAAATGCACCGCCAACTGAAGATGAGGAGTATGACATTGCTCATAGGTTTGGTGTAGACCCAGCCCATCTTAAGGATTTGATATCCCGCATGAGGTTTGACAAGAACGGACAGACAAATAATTGTCATTAATTTGCTGAGGGGATAAATGCATGGATGCCATTGAAGATTCCTCAACGTTGTGGACTTTACTATGCAAGCCTGGATGGGAAATTAAACCCAATCCAGTAAAGCATCTACTCAAAATTAAAGCTCCTGACTACCAGGAAGCATTAATGCTTTATACCAACTATCGGAAATTTCTAGCAATGTGGACGGCATCCCTCAACTGTACCTGTGCTTTGATTGGAATTCAGGGGATGCGTGGGTCTGCATTTAAAATTATTGCAGCAACGCCAGCATCGCAGCAGAAGTTATATGAAGACTTGATTTTTGCAAGCTTACGAAAGTCGGTTAGTTGTGATTCAGAAAGACTAGTTGATCGGGAATTTGAGAATGATATCAGCAAGTATTCAGGGTTTTACATTGCCGAAACTTGTTTGCACCCTGAGCTTAGACCAATTGTTGATGAAATATTCTCAAACCCAGACAAGAAACTTGCCCTGACGCGAATGTCTGACAATTTGCAATTAATCGTGTCTGCATCAGCAGCGCGGGCGATGAGTTCTGACTCACAAGATGTGGTGCGTCGCCGAACGACTGACTTTTGGCACGCTAGAGACTACGAATGTTTTTTGCGGATGTTCAAGCAAGATGGGGGAGCGGGGTTTGAAATTACTTACCAAGCAACAACCAATCTCCCAAAAATTAATCCTTTGGCACCGTGGGCGCAGTTTACTACAAGCTATCGGTTTTTTGAAATTGATGTTGGCGGGCGCACAGAAGTGTACCGTTTGGGCGAAGGTAAAGATATCACTCCAATCAGTCGTCCCAAGGTTGTTTCATAATATAGCGAGGTTTTATGGCAGTAAGATTCCTAGAAAACAAGGGCAGTGGCAATATTCTAGAGATTAGTCGAGCTAGACTTTTAGAGCTTACCCCGAATGTTTATCCTCTTACCTGGGAAACGATTCTTTCAGGTAAGGGTGATAGTGCAGCTATCTTGGGTGCAGGTTTTGCCGAACGTGAAGTTTTTTTTGGTTTTGAGGGAGTTGACTTAACGCGCTACCAACTTCCGACAATCGATTGTTACGATATTGCTACTAATCCACCAGAAAAGTTTTTAGCTTTACGCAGCCAATACCCAAATCTACAGTTAAATTATTTTTGCGATCGCAATTTAGCAGAACTAGAACTGACAAAACTTTATGCTCCTAATAGCCTGCGGCTAGTTTCGGTTCATGGAGTATTAGATTACTTACAACCACATACGGTTACAAAAACATTACTTGATATCGTGAAGGTGCAGCCAGAGGCAATATCGATACGGTTATTTTTAATTGGCAATCCGTGGTCGCGTAATTTTGCGAGTATAGAGCAACTAGCGATGGAATTAAATTCAATAGAAATTACTACAAATGGCTTAGTCGAGTCGATTGATTTTGATATATTTTGTCGTATAGGCATTATGCAATTAAATATTTTAGATAAGGATAAAATTGAACATAACTTGTTACCAAGTTACGGTGCATCTCATGTAATGCCTGATAAATTAGTTGGTTATTTAATTAGTCAAGGATATCAGCTTGTTGCAAATGATGTGTACTCACTTTCTAGTCAAGATTTACAAAGTGATGAATTGCAGAATCACAATAGTAATAAGAAAGATTTATCTTTAGATAATCCACATAGAATATTATTATTTTTCAACCGATACAACACTCATTTGAATCGAGCTAATCAACGAATCTGCGTTAGCGAAACTCCTCCCTTTGAGAGGCTCGCATAAATTCCCGCCTTACGATTCAGATTTTCAAATCAGCACTCCATCACCAGAAGATATATCTTTTACATAGCAGAGGATTTAAATATATCTGCAAAATTTTGTAAATAATTCTACTTGCAGTTAACAAAATTAGTACTTACACACTGTACAAATTGGCCATAGTATGGGTTACGATTTTTGGTCGTTTCAGGCGCTTTGCATAACCCCGATTTATTCCCATATTTGCGTAGGCGTAGCCCGTCGTAGACATCGC
>NZ_JAIVFR010000849.1 GCF_020829685.1 Nostoc sp. CHAB 5715
GATTTGCGACTGTCCCAGGCTAGCTAGTTGGCTCCACTGCTGGAAAGGATCGACATTACTTTCAAGCTTCAACACCAATACGACAGCCTGAAAGTAATGTCGATCCTTTCCAGCAGTGGAGCCAACTAGCTAGCCTGGGACAGTCGCAAATCGGTAACTCTAAAGCACCTGAAACTCAGTCAGAAGTAGCTGTTAACACTCAAACTCCAACAGGCTTGAAACCAACAGCTAGGACATCCATTTCCACTCCTGAAGACCCTGGTATTCAAACAGTTTTAATTGGCTCCAAAAGCACTGACAGTAAAACTGATAACTTGACTCCAGGAATGGTAGGTATCCTCAATCGCACCCCTGTAGCTACAACCAATCTCAATGTCAATGAAACTAAAGAGGTAGCGCTGGGTACATCTGCCCCAGGTAGAATTATCATGCCGATGATTTGGGATCAGGGAGGGAATAATCAGAGCGATCGCTTTGCTATCGAGTTAACCAAACCTCTCACAGCCACAAATGGCACGGTGGCACTCCCGGCTGGTACTGTTTTAGTAACGAAAACAGTGGCAGTAGGTAAAAAGAATAACTTAGTATCTGCAAGTGCGATCGCGCTGATTTACCCTGACTCCCAAGGCACGGTCAAACAGGAAAGCATTCCGGCTGAGACTCTGTTAATTCGCGGTCGAGGACAGCAACCGTTAATTGCTAAAAAGCTGAATGATGTGGGGACAGATATTGCCCAACAAGATTTGTTAGTTGGATTACTCAGTAGTTTGGGTAAAGTGGGAAGCATAGTGAATCAGCCCCGCACTCAATCTAGCACTGTTGTTTCTAGTGGCACTTTTAACCAAAGTACTATTACTAGTAACTCTAATCCTCAGATTTGGGCGGCGGCGTTGGAAGGCTTTTTTAGTCCAGTCAGTGAACGTCTGTCTAGACGCTCTGACCAAGCAGTACAGGAATTACTACAACGTCCAAATATCCAGTTTTTACCTGAAGGTACAGAAGTCTCGGTTGTCGTCAATAGTTTTTTGAAAGTTGAACGATGAGACCAATTTGGTATAAGTAGCCAGCAATTTAAAATTCAAACAAATTGGAATCGATTCATGTACAGCAACGCTTGGCTTTTGAATAGATACAAACTGAACGTTCTACAACTTAATCTTTAAGATTACTGGAACAGCCTATAAGTCAAAACTTCTAGTCCAAAATTCAAAATTGGTATGAAACAATTTGCCACTCTTGTTATTGCTAGCACCACAATACTATTTGGGTTGACAATACCTGTTGTACAGGCACAAGCACAAACTCCTGCATATCGCTTGATTGAACGGGATATGGCTGCAAGCAGCAGGATTCAGGTTCAAATTACTCCAGGACGTGCTACGCCTATTAGCTTCACTCAAACCGACGAGGCGATCGCCTACATTTTGGTAGCAGACCCTTCACGACTCGTCTACACCACAGATACAGATTTAAAAAGCGGACGCGCCACAACCATCTTTCTGAGGGCAATCCAACCGCTAAAGTTTCCAGGGGCTACCACTACTGCCATTACTAACTTACTTGTCCAAACTATAGACAAAACGGGACAAAAGCGACTCTACAACTTCGATATCGTTCCAAAGTGTAGAAACACTGAGTATGTTGGTATTCAGATTGCAAATGCGTTGGTCGTACCCTTACAGGGAAGCAAGCTACGCATAGCGGACGCACCAGAAGACGTTGCCGTACCCCTACGGGGAAGCAAGCTACGCGCAGCGTCTCCGATAGGCTTCGGCACTGCACGTAGACGCCGAACAGCTTCTGAAAGTAGCGCAATCGCTGGACAACAGACACTATTAATAGATAAAAATCGCAGAGCGAGAGTAGATGATATTGAAACCGGGCTGAGAATTGCTATTAATCGGGGTTACACCAACAAAAGCGATCCAGTTGTTCCTAAAGTGCAGCAAGTTTTAGAGCTATTGCGAAATAGCAGAGTAACAATCCCAGAAGCAGCTAAATCTGTTGGTGTTCCAGTTGAGGTTATTTCTGAATTAGGAAGAATCGCCTTAAATGACCGCTTACTCAGACTAGGACAGCAGCGCTAGAGGTGATGCACTGGTTAAAATAGAAAGGAATTGACATTTGATCAAGTTTTTAATACCTCAATGATCTTGTCCACAAGTTCCATTGGCTCAATTGGCTTGGTAATAAAAAGTTGAAACCCTGCTTTTAAAATACGTTGCTCATTTTTGGCTTCAGCAAAAGCAGTGAGAGCGATCGCTGGAATTTGTCCCCCTTGCTCTATAGTGCGGGAGCGAACCTGACGAATCAAGGTAAAGCCATCCTCATCTGGCATACTGATATCACTAATCAGTAGAGCCGGCGATTGCTGTTCTAAAAGTGCCAATGCTTCTTTTACTGATGCTGCCACTAATACATCTGCCCCGGCACTCTGAAGAACAGTCTGCATTAACATCCGAGCATCTGCATCGTCATCCACAACTAGAATGCACAAGTTCTGCAATTGGGCAATTTTCTGATTGCCATGTAGCAATTCTCCTAGTACTAGTTCATCATTGCTCAACTGCGTTGTCATTGTCACGATAGGTAGCCTCACCGTGAATGTCGAACCTTTGCCCAATCCCGCACTGGCTGCTGTGATATTGCCATTGTGGAGTTCTACAATTGTGAGAGCGATCGCAAGTCCTAACCCCAATCCTCCAGCAGAACGAGTAGTGGAAGCATCACGCTGACTAAACCGTTCAAAGACGAATGGTATAAATTCTGCTTCTATACCCCTCCCTCGATCAATAACAGTAATCTGAGCTTGAGACTCAACTTGTTCCAACCTCACCTCTACACTTTCATTCTTGGAACTAAACTTGATTGCATTTGAAAGCAAATTCCAAACCACCTGTTGTAAACGAATCGCATCACCTAAAACGTTGGACACATCAGTATCAAGATGTAACTGAATTTGAATGCCCTTTGTTTGGGCTGACAATCGAATAGTATCTGCTGCTGACCGAATTACACTTGCTAGATCAACAGGTTCGATTTCCAAATTCATTTCGACCTTCTGCATCCTAGCCAAATCCAGCAAATCGTCAATTAAGCGAACTTGCAGACGGGCATTCCGCTCAATCGTTTCCAGTCCCTCAATTTTCAGTGCTTCATCCATCTCATGTTCAGTTAGCAATAGTTGCGCCCAGCCGTGAAGATTATGCATGGGAGTACGTAACTCATGAGACAAGACAGCGACGAATTCATCCTTTACTCGATTTATTTCTGCCAGTTCCTCAGTCTTTTGTCTCAGTTCTTCCTCTACA
>NZ_JAIVFR010000084.1 GCF_020829685.1 Nostoc sp. CHAB 5715
GTTGCACAAAATTGCTCCAATCTCCTCCTTTTAAACCATAAGCAACTAGAATAACCGTGGCTACTGTCAAGACAACCCCAGTCACACGAGAATCTAGCACCTTGAGTAAGGCATTTTTTTTACCGACAAACTTATTATTTGGTTCCCTAAAGGCTAAATAGGGTAATAAGGCAAATGCCCCGACTCCGAAAGAGGCAGTAGCAAATAGCCAAGCAGGTATTTTTTGCTCTCTACCATCAATAAACACTAATGCGCTGTAAATAATAGGCCAGATGCCCATGAGGTTGAATAGTGCTATGACTAACGGATTAATGCCTTGCCACTGGCCAGTAGAAAGGTTTTTAATTAACTCGAATGTACCAGGTTGCTCAGGAGGCGCGAGGAAAAAAGCATAGGTAGTGAATCCCAGCCACAGCAAGCCGAAGGCAATTTTTCTAACCATGAAAGAGTTAAGTAGTATTAATTATTGATTTTGCCACTATAAATTCGGCTTATCTACCCGCTATGGTATTGTTCTTTTGTCTAAACCTGTAGCAGGTTGTCTCTATTAAGGATTGAAATAACTGAAAGCTTCTGAGAGGTAATCAGCAGCAGATGCTACTACTGCGATCGCACTTTCATAATCTAGACGCGTTGGCCCTAAAACTCCCACACTTCCTACTGGTATTGAACCTCGGCGATAGGTGGAAGAAATCAAGGTGCAGGTGCGTATCGGTTCTAGAAGATTTTCTGCGCCAATGCGAACCGTTACCTTTGACTTACCCACATCCTCAAGCTCTGGTTCCTCAAATATTAATCGCCATAGTTGGTCTTGTTCTTCTTCCAGCAGGTGGATAATTGTTTGTACCTGCTGTAACTGGGAAAATTCTGGCTGGCGCAAAACTTCTGACACACCCCGAAACATAATTTGGGTTGCAGTCGGTGCATGAGTGCGACGAGTCAATTCGGCAACTGAATTTTTCAAGAATTCCCCGTAGCGTTGGAATTCCTGATCTAATTCGCTCCAGTTGAGTTTGGCTAATTCCAACAGACTTCGCCCCCGCAAGTGGGTATTCAAAAAGTTAGAAACAATTTGTAACTCGCGATCAATTACCTCTGATTCCCGTTGTATTTCCTCTGGTATTGGTGACAAATCCATCAACTTGGAATGTGTTTCATAACTATCGGTAACAACAATTAACATGATCCGCCCCGCTTCAATTTGCACTAATTGCAGATGTCGCAATAGCGCTGTGGTAGTTTGCGGCATAGTAATCAAGCTAATGCAACCACTTAAGGTTGCTAAAATTTGTGCGGCTCCTTGCAGTAGGGTTTCTAAACTCCAATCTTCCCACTGGAGGCGCTTTTGCAATGCCACCTCTACTTCTCGTCCTAAAGTTTCCGTTCGCGTAGCGTCTCGCAGAGAAGGTATTAGCTGGTCAACATAAATACGATAGCCTGAATCTGAAGGGACACGTCCAGCAGAGGCGTGTGGTTGGTAGAGTAACCCGGATTTTTCTAAAACGGCCATCACATTGCGAATTGTGGCTGAACTTACACCCAGGTCGTATTCCTCGACCAAAGCTTTTGAACCAACAGGCTCTGCCGTAGCAATGTAGTGACGTACCGTTGCCCAAAGTATATGCTGTTGTCGATTTGTTAACTGGACTTCCATAGGGTATGTAATGCTTGGCGGCAAATTTTAATCAAAGTCTGGAAAAATTTTTGGATTTGATTGAAAACTAAGAATATTAATAATTTATTAAGATAACAAATTATACGATTATATTGTGATCATTAATCTTAAGGTTCACGTACACCACTGTTTTGCAGCCAAAGCTGAGAGTTTGAATTTACAACATCCTTTCCTGCCTTATTTTTGCATAATTCTACACTTATAAAAGTATTATTGTATACGTATTTTTGCGGCGATCGCAGCGAAAATTGGGGTCGAAAAGTTTCGCCAATGCAAATATTTAGCCAGTGAAGAAAGTTCCAACCTTTCCTGGCAAGCCCCTATGTTTATATATTGCTATTTTCAGCATACCAAAAGCAAGATGGAAGAATAACTTATATCTGAGTAATGCACCTAAACACAAGCTAATACTGGGGAATTGAATGGTCTACTAAGAGGGAGTAAGCATCAATACCACCCGAAATATTTTGCACATTTGTAAAACCTTGAGCAATTAACCACTGGCACATCTGAGCAGAGCGGATGCCGTGGTGGCATAGTACAAGGGTTTCAGCTTGGGGATTGAAGAGGGTAGGAACTTGATCTCCCCATTCGGCAAATTGACTTAAGGGTAGGTTAACAAAGCCCTCAATGCTAGCAATCTCTAATTCTTGTGGTTCGCGTACATCTACTAGCTGAATACTTGCATCACCAGAAGAAAGACGTTGTGCCAGTTCTTGTACACTAATCTGGTTCATGGGTTAACTAAAAGAATTCCCTATAAACAGCCCTAATCCTATTTATGGTGACAGAAAATCTCTGCCTTTGCATGAGTATCCATTCTCAAGAAGGCTGATAGATTCTGGTAGGCTTTCTGCTTAAATGGCTGTAAATCGTCTTTTTAAAGGTTTAATGTGAATAGGCAACGTTCATTTATTGGTTTTATCGTAGCAGGCGCGATCGCACTGTTAGTAATTGCGATCGCTAGTTTTTACTGGTTTTTCGCCAAAAATCCGGCTAACCTCATTGTTTCTACCGGACAGCCTAGTGCAGCCATATTTGTGTCGAAACTGTCCCCTGCAATGGTTTCATTGCTGACGAATCCCGATCGGTTGCAGGCGTTGGAGGGTGAAGGAGAACTATCTAAACTCAAAACCAGTTTATTCGCCAAGAGTGGTATAGATTACAAACAAGACGTTCAACCCTGGTTAGGGAACGAAATTACACTAGCTATCACCACCTTAGATATCGATCGCGATCGAGAAAACGGACAGCAGCCAGGGTATCTGTTGGCACTAGCAACCAAGCAAGCACAGAAAAGCCGCGAGTTTGTTGAGTTGTTGTTTTCCAAACGAGCCTTAGCTGGAGCAAACTTAGCTGTTGAACAATACAAAGGTGTAAAGCTAATTTATGACAATTCTCAACCAGAGCAGGACTGGCTTGCAGGTGCTGTTGTTGGTGAAGACTTTGTGTTGTTTGCCAACGATCCGAAGGTGCTGCGAGATGCCATCAATAACGTCCAAGCGCCCGATCTAAATTTGACTAGCTCCCCCAAATACCAAAAAGCGACAAAACAATTTCCCAAAGGGGGTTTAGCTGTAGCTTTCTTGAATCTTCCCATTGTGGCAAAATGGCAAGGTTTAGAATTGCCAGAACAAACCTACGACAGCGAAATTATTTCCCTGGCGTTGAACCCCAAAGGTTTGCTAGCAGAAACCTCCTTTCTAACTTCATCGGAAATTGTTTCCCCATCTTCACCACTATCTAAACCTGTAGGAGCATTGAAGTATGTTCCAGCTTCCGCAGGTTTGGCAATTTCTGGCTCAAATTTAAGTAATTTGGGTAACAGTGATTTAGCTAAACTCTGGAGACAAGCAACAGCAACTATATATGGTTCTGAGGAAGATGTGGTTTCTCGGTTCGCAAAACCTTTGGCGGATGTTCAAAAACGCTGGGGTATAAACTTACCAGAGGATATTTTCAGTTGGGTACAAGGAGAATATGCCATAGCATTGTTACCTGCGAAAGAGCAAACAATCCCTCATTGGATTTTTGCGGTGGAAAAATCTGAGAGTGTGGAACAAGGCGTTGCTCGATTAGATGCGATCGCCTCATCAAATGGACTCAGCATTAATCCCCTGACTATAGACAAGCAAAAAATCTCTGCTTGGACAGAGTTAACTACGGCTACAAAAAAAAGTGATGTTAAAGAGGGAACATCCTTCAGTATTGAAACAGAAGTGCGAGGATTGCATACAACTTTAGGAAATTACGAAATTTTCACCTCTGACTTAGAAACGATGGATGAAATTCTCACAGCCAAGGATAATTCCTTAATTGACAATCCCAATTTCCAAGATAGTATTGCTGCGATTCACCAACCAAATCAAGGCTATATATATCTTGACTGGACAAAAAGCCAGAATTTGTTAGAGCGTCAAGTACCGATTCTCAAGTTAGTGGAAGTTTTAGGGAAACCGTTTTTTGATAATCTGCGATCGCTCACAGTCAGCAGTTATGGAACTGATACAGGAGCGCTCAAAGGTGGCGTTTTCTTCCAATTCAATAACTCGTGAAATTTTCATAAAAGCTCAAGTGCAGAAGGTTAAAAATCCTTTAACCTTCTGCATTTTCTTGTCCCATAATATTTACGTAGATTTTCTGTAGCATCTGCTATTTGTATTTGTAATCTTTGGATAGGTACTGGCTGCTGGCCTATAAATGTCAGTAGACCGAAAAGTTTTGCTATCGCTAAAAAATAGTAGTCTGTGATACCGTTTATTCAGGAATGTACAAAATTTGCATCTCTGGCTTCTAGTTCGTGAAAACTAAACTGCGATCGCTCGGCATTGGGCACGAAGATCCAATGGAGAGTCAATAAAACTAGGGGTGTAAGGGTGTAGGGGACCCCATAACTGAAGTTAGGGGCTTGATGCCTTGACGCCGTATTTCTCGATACGTAGTACGAGAAATACATCTTTTTTCTTCTCCATGTTTCAAAACTCTTTCTTGTACCCAATATTTGGGGCGGGTTTTCCCCTATACCCCTACCACCATGCAACCCCTACACCCGCCCCAAAGGGGCGTGGTCAATGATTAAATCCCCAAAGAAAGAGGGCCGAAGCCCCCAAACATAAAATGCGTTCGCGTAGCGTGCCGAAGGCAAGCAACATCCTAAAATTAGCCAATTGCCTCCGCAAAAAACAGCTTGGCAACACTTACCAACTAAGCCTGTAAGAATTCCTGAAATATTTGAACCGGAAGCATTAATCTATGTGCGATCGCTGGATGGACAATGTAGCCCATTTGAGGCGATCATCTCTGCATTAGATAAACTTAACCCAGAGGAGCCAAGATACACAGTGCAGAAGCATTCTAGAATATCGCTTTCCCCTTCAAGCCCCCAGGTGATTACCTGTCTGCCTTGGGCCATAGCAAAGATTCTAATCAGCGATTCACGCGAAAGTGTTAACTGTTCCCCCATGATTTCTTTAGCGCTGGGGCTAACAATTAGCTTGGTTTCAGGGTCTTTGATAGCCTTAACATTACGTGCGATCGCTTTCCACTCATCAACAATCGCAGAGAGCCGAGATAGCTACATACTGGGAAATTAAGGCTGAAAACTATTATCCTGCTTAGGTTTGGTAATTTGCTATGCCTGCGGCGGTAAACTACGCTCTCCTTAATCGCGCAGATGTAATGGGCGAGGCGAGGCGATCGCATCCAAAAAGCGAGGGATAACAGTACAATGGCACTCAAATTTTCTGGAATTCCCCATCTAGGCGGTGTAGTCCTTATTAGAACAGCGACTTATAAATAACTTCTATAAATAGCCCTTGGGGAATATAACCCCATCAAAAGCCCAGTCATCCCGACTGGGTTTTTGGTAATAGAGCGATCGCTCTCCCGCCAAGAAGCTGCGATCGCTGATTGTCTAATCCCCACCAAAGTACAACCGTTGCGACCCCCGCACCATGACTAAAACCACAGTTCACCCGAAATTGCCAGCATCAATGGTTGACAGTCGATTGAGTCGGACATCAGCTAATGAATGAGTTCGCTATTGTGTATGATGATAATATTTTAAATTTGCAGCATAACTTAATATATAGCGTTATTCGTGCTATGCGATCGCCCCTCACCACATCACTATCACCCCGCGCTTTGAGGTCGCGCCACTTTAAACCACAGAGTTCACTTACCCGTAAACCAGCAAAATAAAGTAAACGGATGATAGTGCGATCGCGTCCATTAGTAGTGGAATTTATCAGTAATTGTACTTCCTCTTGGGTGAGAATTCTTTCTGCCAATCGATTTTTCGCCTTGGGTGACTTGATTAACACTCCTAAGTTAGCCGATATCACCCCAAGCTGTTTAGCATATGTTGGTCGTGTTAAAAAATTAGTTGTCGCGTAGAATAACTGTAGTCATCAATGAGAATTGCGATCACTATGACTGCAACCACCAAAAAACTGACATTTGTAGAGTATCTTTTATATAACGATGGCACGGATACTCAATATGAATTGGTAGATGGAGAATTAATACCCATGAGTCTTAGCACTGGCAAGCACGGTGGCATCTCCAAGTTTTTAGAACGAATCTTTGATGACGAAAGTGACTTCAGGGGCAAAAATTGGACAGCACAAAAGTTTTCTGTTGGAGTGCGTTCGCCACGTGGGGGACGTTGGGACACCTCACGAATTCCAGATGTGGTAGTGTTGCCAACACAGCAGTGGGAAGCACTTTCTAATCGAGAAGCTGTGATTGAACTCAACGAAACTCCTCCCATACTAGTAGTAGAAGTCGTCAGCGAATCTACACAAACCACAGACTATCGCAGCAAGCGTTCTGAATATGCTGTTCTGGAAATTCCCGAATACTGGATTGTTGACCCAATTCAAGAGATGGTAACAGTATGCACCCTAGTAGAAGGGTTCTATGATGCTGTTGCATTCCGAGGACAAGAACGCATAATCTCTTCCACTTTTCGACAGTTGGATTTGAGTGCCGAACAAGTCTTGGCAGGACGGAAGTGAACTGTCAATTACTAAGCTCACGTGCATCTAAATTTGATAATTTCGCGCCTGAACCCGTTTGCTGCCTTAGGTTGCCCTGTAAAACTAGATGACGAACAGCTTACCAACCCAATTCATCACTCCAATAGCCCACATCAACAAGGCTTTCGCCAATCTTGGGAAGATCGATTGGGGAGGCGATGGAGTATGTCGCGCCTAGCGATCGCACTTCTAGAGTTAAGAAAGTAGAGGCGATACTGGTGGGGAGCATCCCACTTTTTTACATGTCATTGCGAACGCGAGTGCGTCTCGAAGAGAGGAACGAAGCAATCGCAAAATTCTTCAGGTCAAAACGAGTCCATGAGATTGCAAGTCTTGGACACGCACTTGCGTTCGTCGTTCCTCCTCGCAATGACAGTTATATCACGTCCGGTTAAACACAAGTCAATTGCGAACGGAGTGAAGCAATCGCTCCAGACGTTGTGATTGCTTCGTTTCACTTCGTTCCACTCGCAATGACATATCACAAGTAATTTATCGGACATGATATTATTCTCTCATCGCAAAATAAAAACTGGGATGCACCCTGCGATAACTTCGTTAAGCTACGCTAACGCACTTTTTATTCGCCTGGTAATTCTGGTCGGTTTGTGCTGTTAAACACCTGCTCTACTGTTAGCAGCAAATCAGCAATTACTACTGATTCCATACAAGTCGCAGATGTAAATACCTTATCCTCATACTGTCCCTCCACCCACTGGCAAATTGTAATTTGTTGCATCTGTGGGTCAACAATCCAATACTCTAAAATTTCCCTAGCGGCATACTCCGTCCGCTTGTAGCGATAATCACGAACACGGTTCGCTGTTCCCGGAGAAACAATTTCAATCACTAGCGCAGGCGGCGGCATATCACGGGTGAGGGTGGCACGAGTAGCACCGATAAGGGCAGCATAAGATTCTTCTGTGTGAATCATTAAGTCAGGTAAACGACATCTCGCCCGTCGCCCCGCCACCTCAATTTCTGTATCCTTATGAGCAACTAAATAAAAGGGGAAATGTTTTAGTAGTTCAACAAATAGAAATCTTGCCAGATTGCTATTTTCCTGACTTTCTGGTGGCATCTCGACTAGTTCTCCATCCACCAACTCATAGCGCGTGTCTGTACCATCATCATAGGCAAGATACTCCTCAAAGGTCAGCAGTTTTTGGTTTTTTGCCGTTTGGGTCATTTGCTTTGCCTTCTTACCGCTCTGCTTTTTAGTATAAGTATAGGACTTACGCACGCTCTACGAATTCTTGGCGTTCTTGGCGTCTTGGCGGTTCGATAAATTAAGCTTTTGGGCGATTTTTGCGTAAGTCCTAAAGTAGAAAAAATATAGTTTCTTTGGTATGTTTTTCCTGTTGTTAATAAAAAAGACGCAAAGACTTCACATTCTTTAACAATTTCCCCAAGTGGTGTTATTACAATTCCCAAGAGTATTACTAAATTAATGTGTTTATTTTAACTCTATAATCACTGTTTTTTCTTATAAGTAGAAAATTTATGATATTTTTGGTGTTTTTTACTCTTGATAATAAAAAATGATTAAACGCATAACAACAACAATAGTACTAATTCTAGCAGTAACTTTCTTTGCTACTCGAGCATTCGCTGTAATAGTAGAACCCAATCCCAACTCGACTATAATTCAGGGAAAAGATATTGTTGGTAGTAGTTTGCCACTAATTGTTGAGCAAAAAGCTCAATTTTCTACCGAAAATACCTGGGGAAGAGTAATACGGTTAGTTGGTTCAAAAGGAGTGCCTGCACAATTTTTCGACCTTGGAATTGATGAACAAGGAAACTTTTTCATCAACACACCTCAAGACACAAAGACTTCACATTCTTTAACAATTTCCCCGAGTGGTGTTGTTAGAATTCCCAGGAGAGGATAACCCTACATAGGTTTGAGGCTTAGAGGATATCTGAACACCCCTTAATCCCCTCCCCAAAGCATCGGGGAGGGGAGGCAAAGCATAGTAGTGTGTCAAATATATTTTGACGGATATCAAGACATTTGAGAAACACAAAAAACTCTTTCCCCACTCCCTACTCCCCACTCCCTACTCCCCACCTTCACCCGTCATTTTTGGGTTGACAGACCACTAGGCTGGTTGACAAAATTAGTGTTTTCAGATACACAATAAATTATTATATTAAATTTTTACGCTTTCGAGAAAAGGTTGAAATACCGGAATTAATTCGGGGCGACTAACTACAAGGGTGGGAAAAGAGCGATCGCTATAATCTTCTCCCGGTGACAACGGAAATGGTTCTGACTTCAGCGAGAACCAGATCCCGCCAGCGGCCTGGACAATTACCCAAGCCCCCGCTAAGTCCCAAACTTTTGGTGTCGCCTCAATTCCACCGAGAGTAGCCCCAGTGGCAACTGTCAAAAAGTTATAGCTAGCCACACCCAACATGCGAATTTTGCAGGGAAAACCGTTTTTGATAGCTGCGGTGCTACGAGAACAGAGGTTAAAAAAGTGATTGTTGCTGGGACTATCTATACTAGTGTGGATGGGGTGGTTGTTGAGAAATGCTCCTGTTGGTGTTGCTAAACCGGATGAACCTGCCCAGAAACCATGAAAAGCTTGATTCAAGGTTGGCGCGTAAACATAACCAAAAATGGGTGTGCCTCGATACAGTAAACCCAGAGAAATTGTCCAGAGGGGAATGCCGCGTGTGAAGTTGGTTGTACCATCTAGAGGGTCAATTACCCAGCACCACTCTGTACCGGGAAATGACTTATCGCTCTCTTCGGTTAAAATGCCGTAACCAGAGAAATTAGAAGCGATCGCATCCCGAATTTCCTGATCTGCCCATTTATCTGCTTGCGTTACCAAACTACCATCAGCTTTTTGGTCAGCCTGTACTTTCCCAAAATCTTGCATTAGCTGCTTGCCCACTCTGGTAGTGGTAGTTTGGGCAAAATCAAGAATTGTTGTCCAAAAATCATTCATTGGTTATTAGTCATTTGTCATTTGTCATTTGTCATTTGTCTCATGCCCCATACTTCGGCTTACTTCGACTACGCTCAGTACAAGTCGCGGTTCCTGAGCGTAGTCGTTCGCGCAGCGTCCCGCAGGGAAGGACAGTACAAGTGCCCCATGCCCCATGCCCCATGCCCCATGCCCTATACAGTTTAATCTAAATCCCTTTCCAAAACTGAAGCGATCGCAAGCTTTGTACTTGTTTGAAATTCTGTAATGTTCACCCGATTCAGAAACCAAATTGATAGCACCATTCCCAAGGCTTCTAGAACGAATACCAGTCCATAAGCTAACTCTAGGTTTGGTAAAAACTTGCGTCCAACATCCAAAACTGTACCTCCGATTACTACCGCCACGCCTCTAGAAAGGGACTGCGCTAATCCCCATGCCCCAATAAATGTACCTGCGGCTTCTGCTGCGGTAAGATCCAACATCAAGCTAATTGCTGCTGTAGTTAAGAAACCTGCGGCTAAACCGAACAAGAACAAACCTAGTTTGAGAACTGCTGCATTAGCTGTGAATCCTGATATACCCAGCAATATTGTACAGAATGCTACCAACATACAGCCTAGACGTGCAGTTCTGCGCTTACCCAAACGCGGGACAATGTAAAAGCCCGTAACGCCGTAGGCAATCAGTAAACCCGTTCCATAAAAAACATTTAATTTGGTACTTTCCGCTAGGGGCATTTTAAACACTTGACCCGCATAAGGCTCCAAAATCGGGTCTTGCATAAACAAACTGATAGTCATCACCAGTAAAAAGGTGAAAAATATACCTGTTTGTGGACTAGCTGTCAAGATTTTCCAAGCATTGTTTAGAGTAATGCTGTCTTCCCGGTTCACCACTGTGGAACGGCTTAAGTATTGGGAGTATTTTTTTTCTACGCCGAATGTGGCTGTGATCGCTAAACCAAATACAATTGCTGGGACGATAAAAAACAATCTGTTGATTGCTGGCTGCAAGGTTTCTACGGTTGCTTCTGGCGTTAACTGTTTCAGCAAGCTGGCACTGATAATCGCCCCAACAATAATCCCCACCATTAGCATCGACCAAACCACACCGACTACTTTGGAACGGTTATCTTCTTCAGATATATCCACCAACAAAGCAGCAAAAGCAGTACCGCTAGCACAAATTCCTAAACCGTATACAGCGAAAACTAAAGCTAAAAGACCTGTCCAGCCGATTGTTTGGGTTGTCCATACCCAAGTACCTGAACTATTTCCAGCAACATTCATCTGCCACATTACTTGTACAGCTAAAAATGCTGCGATCGCAAATATTGCCGCGCCCACCCAAACATAAGCTGTGCGGTGGTATCCCCATAAAGGCTTGGCATCGGAAATCTGGCCGAACCAGACACGGGAAGGAGCAACAAATAAGGGTAATGCTAGAACTACTGAGACTAGCGTCGCCGGAATTGCTATTTCTTGAATCATGACTCTGTTGAGTACTCCCAGAGTCAAAATGGACATCATGCTCAACCCCATTTGAAATAAACCCAGTCGGAACATGGTCAGCAGGTTTACCTTTGGCACAGATAGGGGTTTTGTTTTAGTATCAAATACTTCACCGCTTGCCATAGCTACTTTTTTGTATGGTTTATTAGGATTTAATCTCTCTCTTTAAATAAAGATAAACCCTACCCGCTCCAAATCAGCGAACGAAAAGTGGAAGTTGCGTTAGCGTAGCTCACCGTTCGCGTAGCGTCTCGTAGAGAAGGTATCGCAGTTATTTAGCAAGCAGTTATACACCTCGATTAGCATAAGCTTTAGCCGAGTTATGATTAATTTTTATGGCTAGGTCGTAATCCGCGATCGGATCTTGTTTACGACTACTATCGTTGTAATATAGGAATCGTATTTGATTTTTGAAATTTCTACGTAGGCGGGGAGTGGGGAGTAGGGAGTAGGGAATAAGGAATTAGGCTTTTCGAGTTGTACCGAGCTTTTTCAGAAATCAAATATTAGTCCTATATACCTATTAACTTTAGCTCAACTAGAAGTATTGCAACGATTCATAAAAAACTCTGCTATTTGTGGTGCTGCCCTTTTGTGACTTTGCTAATCATATTTATTGCTACTTTATTGCTACTCGAAATTTTTCTAAGTTGGTTAGTTAGCAGCTTAAACCAACCAAATCCTTAATACCCAATGCTTTATTCGCAATCTTGCCCATAACGAGACGCTATAAAAATAAAAGCGATTAGCGGTTAGCGAGCTTGCGATTAGTTTTAAACAAGCCGCCCAATATGAGCGGGGTATTAGCTATTAGCTATTAGCCATTAGCTAACAGCTAACCGCTAACAGCTAACAGCGGGGT
>NZ_JAIVFR010000850.1 GCF_020829685.1 Nostoc sp. CHAB 5715
AATTTTTCAATTGACGGGATTAATTTAGCCCACAGAGTATCGGGACCGATAACCTTTTAGCAGGATGGTTTTAGCTTTTCGTCGTTAGTCTCGTCCGACTTCTGCATTGAGGAATTTAGTTAAAGCGGTCATTTCTACTACTCATTTTTGAGTTAGGTCAGGCGGTCAGGTTGTGTTACAAAAAAATTTTAAACACCATTTGTAGTAAGACGACAGTTTGTAACTTCATTACATATAGGGTTTTTGAAAATTTTTGCAACACAATCTTTAATACACTGAAAACCAGACCGGTCGGGGCGAAAGCCCTGACCGATCTTTCTCTGCTGCATAAATCTTGAAGATGAAATACCAGATTGTTCTACAACATAGTGAAGAAGACTGCGGTGCTGCCTGCATTGCCATCGTTGCCAAACACTACGGACGAACTTTTGCCATTAGTCGAATGCGGGAAGTAGTTGGTACAGGATCGCGGGGAACCAGCCTGCTGGGTTTGAGGCGGGGTGCAGAAACTCTAGGATTTAATACGCGTCAAGTCAAAGCCTCGGTGCAACTGCTTGACCAATTGCATAAAGCCCCTCTACCCGCCATCATTCACTGGAAAGGCTACCACTGGGTCGTTTTATACGGGCAAAAGGGGAAAAAATATGTAATTGCTGACCCTGGTGTAGGCATCCGCTATCTCACCCGCGAGGAGTTGCTAGAAGGGTGGGGTAATGGCATCATGCTGCTGCTAACGCCAGACGACAGCCACTTTTATCAGCAATCAGATGATAAAATTGGCGGCTTTGGGCGTTATCTGATGCGGGTTTTGCCCTATCGCGCTATTCTGATTCAAGCGATCGCAATTAACATCGTCATCGGACTACTTTCCCTTGTCTCTCCCTTAATGATGCAACTGCTCACCGATGACGTGCTAGTGCGGGGAGATACCCAACTGCTAACTGTCGTGGCAATTGGGGCGATCGCTATGAGTCTATTTAGCAGTGCGATCGGTTTAGTCCAATCTCACTTAATTGGTCACTTTGGTCAACGACTGCAATTAGGACTGATTCTAGAATACGGGCGACAACTGTTGCGTTTGCCCCTCTCGTACTTTGAAGGACGGCGCAGTGGGGAAGTAGTTAGCCGGATTGCCGATGTGGATCACATCAACGAGCTAGTTTCCCAAATTGTCCTTGGTTTACCCAGCCAATTTTTTATCGCCTTGGTTTCCTTGGGCTTCATGCTCTTTTACAGTTGGGGGCTGACTTTGGCTTCCCTGGCTGCCTTTATTCTTGTCACCCTTGTCAACCTGCTTTTTCTCCCAGCTTTGCGCCAGAAAACCCGTAATGCGATCGTGTTGGGTACAGAAAACCAAGGCTTTCTCGTTGAAACTTTTCGCGGTGTCCAAGTGCTAAAAACTACCCAAGCCACTCCCCAAGCTTGGCAAGAGTATCAGGCAAATTATGGTCGGCTTGCTAACTTGGGCTGGAGTACGATGAAGCTGGGGCTTTACAGTGGCACAATTACTAATATTTTTTCCACTTGCACTAATATTGCCTTACTGTGGTTAGGCTCGTATCTAGTAATTAATCGCACTTTGAGCATCGGTCAGTTGCTAGCGTTTAGTGGTATGAATGGTAACTTTCTCGGCTTTTTGGGTTCAGTCATCGGCTTAGTTGATGAGTTTATCACTGCCCAGATTGTCATCCAACGCCTGACGGAGGTGATTGATGCTACCCCAGAAGACGACAAAGACGAGAAAAAGCCTTGGGCAGAACTTAAGGGCAATGTAGATATTACTTGCACCAACCTTAATTTCCACCATGCAGGTAGAGTTGACTTGCTGCAAGATTTTTCGCTGATTATCCCTGGCGGTCAAGTCATTGGCTTGATTGGTAAATCTGGTTGTGGTAAAAGCACCTTGGCCAAACTACTTGCTGGTTTATATGTCCTCCAATCTGGCAATATCCGCTATGGCATCTATAATCAGCAAGACCTCTCGATGGAATGTCTGCGGCAACAGGTGGTGCTAGTACCTCAAGAACCTCACTTCTGGAGTCGCTCAATTATTGAAAACTTCCGCTTCAGCTATCCTCAAATCGCCTTTGAACAAATTGTGCAAGCTTGCGAGATTGCTGGTGCAGATGAGTTTATTAGTAAACTGCCCGATAAGTATCAAACTGTTTTAGGCGAATTTGGCGCGAATCTTTCTGGTGGACAACGACAAAGATTAGCGATCGCTAGAGCTATAATTACTGACCCACCGATATTAATTTTAGATGAATCCACTGGCGCTCTCGACCCAGTAAGTGAAGCCAAACTGCTAGATAGACTGCTGTCTCATCGGCAGGGCAAAACCACAATTATGATTAGCCATCGCCCCAAAGTCATCGGGCGGGCTGATTGGATTGTACTGCTGGAAGAAGGACGTTTAAAAATCCAAGGGACTCCAGAGGCTCTGCGCCATCAACCTGGCGAACACTTAGACTTTTTAGACGGCGTTGATCCATTTACAAATGGTTTAGTGCCATTCTCTTCTAACTCTAACGGTAAATTCAGCGCAATCAGTAAATAAACTGATGCGCGTCTAGATTGTACATTGCAATCGTTAATATTGTCCTTTGAAATACAAATGACTAATGACAAATGACAAATGACTAATGACTAATGACAACCCTCACGAGTAAATATCCAATTTTATTTGCGTAACAGCTTAAAACAGTATGATTAGCCATTCCAACTCAGACTACTTGCCCCCAATTCAAGACAACGAGTTTCTCCCGCCACTTGGTCGTTGGACTACTTTGGGCGGACTAGTTCTTGTCTGTGCTGTGGGGTTAGGCGTTCCACTCGCCTCTGTTACCAAATATAAAGTGACAGTTAAAGGACAAGCTGTTGTCCGCCCTGCTGGTGAATTGCGGCTGGTTCAAGCTGCTACGGAAGGTCAAGTGACGCGGGTTTTTATTACAGAGAATCAAGTTGTCAAAAAAGGGGATATTATTGCCACTATTGACAACTCGAAGCTACAAACCAAAAAGAGCCAACTGCAAAGTAACATTGGGCAAAGTCGTTTACAACTCTTTCAAATCAATGCCCAGATTAACGCTATTAATAGCCAGATTTTAGCTGAAACTGAGCGTGTCAACCGGGTTATAGCTGGTGCTGAAGCTGAATTAAGCGATCGCAACCGGAACTATCAAGATAAACTTATTACTACCACTACTGATGTCGAAGAAGCGAATGCAAATGTCAAAGCAGCCGATGCTAGTCTTAAAGCAGCCCAATCAAAGCGAAATCGCTACGAGACTGTAGCCAAAGCCG
>NZ_JAIVFR010000851.1 GCF_020829685.1 Nostoc sp. CHAB 5715
AACTTTTACGAAGTGGGGGATCTGTTAGGTTACAAAAATTTCTCGATTGGCGTGCGAATAGAGGTATTGCATTGGAGATTTTAGCAAGAAGAGAATTTATTGGTGCAACACCCGATCCTCGTTCGATTATTCCACCCACAACCGATGATAATATAGTGCGATCGCTTGCATACAACCCTAGCTTAACACCGCAATTACTGAGCATTCTTGTCCAAGATCCTTGTGTAGAAGTGCGTGTTTATTTAGTCCGCCATCCCAATTTGACAGAGGCGTTGTGGTTACAGTTAGCAGAAGATGCGGAAATATCCGTGCGTGAAGTTGCTGCTACAATCAACGCACCTGTAAGCGTTTTGGAATTATTGGCGCAGGATGAACAAGTAGAGGTGCGAATCAAAGTAGCGACTAACCCCAATACAACAATTACTGTTTTACAATTTCTTGCAGGTGACGAAAACCCCAGTGTACGTACTGCTGTGGCTAGCAATTCTAACCTACCTGAAACAATACTGACACAATTGGCAAACGATGAAAAAGTCGAAGTCCGCCGCGCAGTTGCTCAAAATCCTAACACCCCTGCACCCATCCGCGAAAGCCTCCGCGATTTAGTTGTCCAACCCACCACACGCCAAACTAGTCCCACGTTGCGCGGACTCAACCGCCTCTACAACCCCAGCACTGATGATTTAGCTAACTCCGTAAGAAGCCTCTGACTCAGTCCGCAAGGACGAGTGATGAGATGAATTACGGGTGAGTTGACGACAGTTCTTTGACCGATTTTCCCTGCAAGGGAAAGAGGGAGAAGGACATGGAGGAAACGAACAAATATTATGTTAAACTCATTTATAGCAAAGGTTCTAAATTTGACAATCCGAGAATACTAAATAAACATGAGTTTAATCTGAAGCTAAAACAGCAACAACTATCTAGAAAACAAAAAGGCTCTAATAACCGTATTAAATCTAGAAAAAAAGTTGGCTTTGTTCATAGAAAAATTACTAACTGCCGTGAAGATTTTCTACACAAGCTATCTCGTAGGATAGTTAACGAAAACCAAGTTATTGTGGTTGAAAATCTTAATGTTAGGGGCATGATGCAAAACCATTGTTTGGCTAAATCCATCCATCAAGTAGGGTGGGGAATGTTTTGCACAATGCTTAAATATAAGGCAGAGATGTCAGGAAAGATTTACCAAGAAGTGGATAGATTTTTTCCTAGTTCAAAAACCTGTCATGTCTGCCTTAATCAAGTTGGTAGTTTACCACTGGATGTAAGATTTTGGACTTGCGAAAAGTGTCAAACTAGACATGATCGGGATGTGAACGCAAGTATCAACCTCAGAGATGAGGGACTACGTATTTTGACCTCTGGAACGGGGGATAAAGCCTGTCGCCCAGATGTAAGTCGGAGTAAGGGAGGACGCAAGAAATCCACTACTGCGCTTTCTGTTGGACTGTTGCCTACGCTCACCGCGAAGCGGGAGCGTAGGTAGTTCACTAAGCATACTTGCAGAATACGCGAGTTCAGAAAATGCCTTTGTCCGGTTCGTGACACTCCTCCACCCGCTAACTCCCCATGAAGTCTTGACTCAAGCAGCGCAGTCTGCATCCTGGCTGGAACGCTACGCCGTTGCTGATAATTCAGGGACTCCTAGCGAATTACGCCAGCAACTTGCCCAAGATAGCAACCGGATTGTTCGCGCAGCCGCTAGAGTTACAGCTATTTTCAGGTAAATAGACCACGCGGTAGGGGCACGAGCCAGCTCATTGGTGTCAACTTAACGTAAAAGTCATGTCCCGCAAGGAACTGAAGTTCCTTGCTAATAGCGGAAGTCATCTGAAGATGACTAAATATAGCCAAAAATTTTTAGTCTACTTCAGTAGACTTTAGCTATGAGCCTTGAACTTTAGTTCGAGGCGGGTGAGGAAGCTTTCAGTTAAGCTACTTTTAGCTTAAGTTGACACGTATGAGCAATGCTGTGCCCCTACGATAGATGTGGTTCAAATACATGAAAACTGCTGTAATACCAATTCGTAATTCGTAATTCGTAATTCGTAATTAAGATCCGTCAGATTTAGTGTGGGTTTCAGAGTTTGAATTTGTTGCTAGATTTTAGAGAATTGGTATAACTTGTGAATAATTGAGGATGTTGCAGATGGCATACAGTGATTTCACACTTGCCAAAGTTCGAGAAACGTTTCAACTTGTAATTGATGAAAAGCGCAATCTATTCAAAGATGTGTCGCCTATTCAACCTTCTGGTACCTTAACAACGCTCTTAGAAGAATATACTCAACTAGCAACTGCCATCAACACTGAAAAAGCCCGTTCCGAATTACTAATTATGCCAGTTCTTACGGAAGTTAGGCGACAGCTAAATTATCAAATATCACTGTTTTCTGGAACAGATTTTGATGTAGATAGTAGTAAAGGATTGAATGGATTTTGTGATTTCATTCTCTGTGGTTCTGAAGAACAATTTTACATTAAAGCGCCTGTCCTTACAATTGTTGAGGCCAAAAATGAAAATATCAAAGGTGGTTTAGGACAATGTATTGCTACTATGCTAGCTGCCCAATTCTTCAATCAAGATACTCAACAAGAAGTTAAGACAATCTATGGAGTTGTCACTAGTGGAACCAACTGGCGATTTTTAATGTTGGAAGGATTAACAGCATACATTGACATAGTTGAATACTACATCAATGATGTTGATAAAATTATCGGTATTCTGTTGCAACCGTTTCAATCTGCTTTGCTACAAGCATCGTTATAAAACAGTCATTCTATTAATGTAGAGACTATCTGCAAAAAGTAAAACCTACTTATTACACCATGCAACCAACAACAGAGCAAATTTTAGGAACACTACAAGTTATTATTGAGCCTATTTCAAACTTTAAATTATCTGGACATGAAGATGGTGGATATATTTATCCATTTATTTGGGAGGTATCTGAACAAGGAGAATTTAATATACTAAATCTTAGCCTTTCTAAAGGCTGGTTAAAGCTTACAGATAGTGATGCTACAATTAAAAATTGGCAGGCAATGGAGTATTTAAAAGAGTTTCCTGATTTTTCGTTAAACACAAATGATAAAACTGCTTGGTTTAACAAAATAGAAACTTTAGCTCAAATACTGAGTAATAGTTTGCAAGACATATAGGAATCGTATTTGATTTTTGAAATTATTTACGTAGGCGGGGAGTGGGGAGTAGGGAGTAGGGAATAAGGAATTAGGCTTTTCGAGTTGTACCGAGCTTTTTCAGAAATCAAATATTAGTCC
>NZ_JAIVFR010000852.1 GCF_020829685.1 Nostoc sp. CHAB 5715
ATCAAAGTCATTTAGATTGAAGTGCCTTAGTTGCAGCCGCGCAGTTTCGATCTCAGGCATAATTACCCCAATTAAAATTTAAATTTGCAAAATGTAAAGAGAATCATCCGATCGCCATTCTGAACGAGCCACAGCATAATACACTACATCTAAGTTGTAAAATTGAGCATTTTTCTCGTATTTCAAGCCGCATTTCTCCATCACACGACGCGAAGCTGTATGTTCTGGTGCAGTGATGGCGACAATGCAATCTAGCTTGACTTCCTCAAAGCCATACCTCAAACTTGCCTTTGCGGCTTCGCTGGCAATTCCTTTATTTCAATAAGCTTCGTCTAACCGATAAAGAACTTCGACTTCTGGGCTATTGGGTAAAAAATTCAGCCCACAATGACCAATTAATTTGGCGGTAGCTTTTTCCACTACAGCCCATACACCAAAACCGTGCTGTTGCCAGTGTGTAATAAAAAATTGTAATGTTTGCTGCGTTACTTCTTTGACTTGATTTTTAGGTATAGGCCCTCTGGGTGAATACCTCATAACTGCTGGGTTGCTCAAAATGGGAGCAAGTTCATCCAGGTCTTGAGGAGTATAGGGTCTTAGTAACAGTCTTGCAGTTTCTATCTCAGGCATGGTATCAGAGTAGGAAGGCAAACGCTACTTTAAACAAGCGTGTTTTTTTCCAAACATTAAATATAATGCTCTTAGTATGAGCATCTACCAATCTCTCAAAAAATCTTATACGCAAAACTATCGCCGTGAAAATGACTGGCGGTTGTTTTTGCGTTTAGTGCCTTATGCCCGTCGTAGCGGACGGCTGCTGGCGCTATCAATGGGCTTACTTGTACCGATCGCCCTAGCGAATGCCGTACAACCTCTGTTGATTGGCCAAGCTATCTCCCTAATTCGCAATGAACCAAGCACTTACGAATTTCTCAGGAATCGCCCCATGTCCGAAGGGCTAAATATCCTGGAGGGATTATTGTTAGTTGCGATCGCAAGCCGACTGATTTTAACAGGCTATCAGGGTTATTTAGTACAGAAGCTAGGCCAACAAATCACCGCAGCAATTCGCCAAGACTTATTCCAGCACGTAACATCTTTAGCTGTACGCTTTTTTGACCGTACACCCGTAGGTAAATTAATTACCAGAATCACTAGCGATGTGGAAGTGTTAGGCGATGTCTTTTCTACTGGGGCAATTGGCATTGTGTCCAATTTGTTTTCCATGCTGGTGATTTTGGGTTTAATGTTTTCCATCCAATGGCAACTCACTTGCTTGCTGCTATTGATGTTGTTACCAATTACCTGGTTAATAGTTTACATTCAGCAACAGTACCGCAAAGCCAATTACAAAGGGCGGGAAGAACTTTCTATATTGAACTCACAGCTACAAGAAAATGTGGTTGGTATTAATGTGGTGCAGTTGTTCCGCAGAGAAAAATTTAATGCCGAATTGTTTCGTGCCACGAACAGCCGCTACACCCAGCAAATGGATCAAACCATCTTTTATGATTCATTTATTTCAGCAACCTTGGAATGGATTGGTCTGATTGCGATCGCAGCTGTTTTGTGCATGGGTGGTTTGTTACTGTTAGGAAAAAGTTTAGCTTTTGGGACATTATCTGCATTTATCTTGTATGCCCAGCGATTATTTGATCCTTTAAGGGATTTTGCCGAAAAATTTACAGTAATTCAAGCAGGTTTTACTGCCATTGAACGCGTAGGCGATATATTAGATGAACCGATAGAAATCCGCGATCGCGCCAATGTCCGCTTCTCAATATTTGATGCAAAATTTGGCTACATAGACGAGATCGTTGCCAATCTAGAATCCCCAGACGTAATTTCCCCGCCTGAACTGGGAGAAATCCGTTTTGATCACGTCTGGTTTGCTTACAAAAATGATGATTACGTAATTAAAGACTTAGATTTCACCATTCATCCAGGTGAAAAAATTGCATTAGTCGGCCCCACAGGTGCGGGTAAAAGTTCGATCATCCGTCTTTTGTGCCGCCTCTACGAACCCACCCAAGGACGCATTCTCATAGATGGTGTAGATATTCGGGAAGTACCACAGGCAGAACTGCGGCGTTACATGGCAGTAATTTTCCAAGAAGGCTTTTTGTTTGCTGGCGATGTTAAAAGCAACATTTCTTTAGGAGATGGCTATACCATTGAACAGATTCAACAAGCAGCAGAGCAAACCAACATTGCCCAGTTTATAGAAGAATTACCCCAAGGGTATAATACTCAACTACGAGAACGAGGCACAAATATTTCTAGTGGTCAAAAGCAACTTTTAGCCTTTGCGCGGGCTGCTATTCGCAGTCCCCAAATTTTGGTATTAGATGAAGCTACCGCTAGTTTAGATGTTGGCACAGAAGCTTTAGTTCAAGAGGCATTAAACCAGCTTTTGCTCAGACGTACCGCCATTATTATCGCTCACCGCCTGTCTACGATTCGCAATGTAGACCGGATCTTTGTTCTAAAGCGCGGCGAATTAATCGAACAGGGAAGCCATGATCAATTACTGCAAGAAGGAGGGCTTTATGCTACTTTACATAACTTGCAGATGTTGGGAACTTAGGATATTTTCAGAATAATCTGAAGGGGGGAAACAGCTTCACAATTCGTATGTACCACAAAAATTTGTATGCCGTACTTTTATGCAAAATCAACTAGGATTTATTCTGAAACTGCTTTTACTCTCGGCTTTGTTATCAGTATTGATTAAGTACGCAGGGCCAAGCCTATCAATTCCGGCGACAGCAACCAACGCGCTAATTATAGTATTGTTGCCGATCGCGATTATGGCGATCGCGCTACTGTGGCGATTTCAAGTACAGAAACAAAATTAACAAGGGAAGCATCCACCCACAAGTTACTAAAATCAGCAAGCCCTAGCTAAATTACAATAAAATTGCATCTCGCCAACCGCTGGGAGTCAGCCTGTGAACCTTGGTCAATGGATCGGCTTAATCGCCATAGTTCTTTCTTTATACATCCTGTGGCAAATTCGGGAAGTGCTTTTGCTCATGTTTGCCGCAGTTGTGTTAGCCACCACCTTAAATCGGTTAGCGAAACGCTTCCAAGGCTTTGGGATGAGGCGTGGATTCGCCGTCATCCTCGCAGTAGCTATCTTTTTTGCAATTATTGCGGGTTTTTTCTGGCTAATTGTGCCGCCATTTGCACAGCAGTTTCAAGAACTAACCAATCAAGTTCCTAAAGGGTTTGAGCGCTTTAACGATTGGCTTGATGCCTTGAGAACTTATATTCCTAAGCAG
>NZ_JAIVFR010000853.1 GCF_020829685.1 Nostoc sp. CHAB 5715
AAATGAGAGTTTGAGAGATATTTTGCGTAAGTCCTAATCTAATACCGTTTCTTTGTAAAGCTGCATATATTTACCCCCCGGCTACGCCCTCCCCCTTGCCAAGCTACGGTGTATACACAAGTCTTAAATAGCTTACGAATCTGGGTTTGAGCGTCAGTTTTACCCCACCCTAACCCTAAGAGATGTATTGGGGAGAGAACTAGATTTCCTGTTTCCCCCCAATACATCGGGGAGCCAGTGCTTTGGGCGGTTGAAGCATCTGGCGTGGGATTAAGGGGGGTAATTCGACTTGTGTGTACACCGTAGCCTTACCAAAAGAGAGATGCCGATAGGCAAGGAAATTTTGTGTATAGCTGTCGCCTGGTAGTTTAGGACATAAACTGAACATAAAACCCGGATACCAAGAGACTTTTAAGCCTGTTAAGAGTCCCCTGCTATAACTTCATAGAGAAACGGTCTGAAACACTAATAATAATTATTTGCAATAATCTCTCTAATATTGTAAGCTTTTCTCAAATATATTGAATATTTTTATCAATAAGTTTTTACAGGAGGTTTGACACACTGATAAGCCTGGCTGGAAAAATCAGCTGGAATTCAGATATAGCAACTTGTGATTATTAGTTACAAAAATTATTAATTAGTGAATTGAGAGTTATTCTATTTACAGGAAAATCAGGATGTCTAAACTGCCGGATGTTCTTTGGTTAAATACAAGCCCTTGTTTGCAATACTTTGCTCAACCGCTGCTTTGTTACTTATCATCTCAAGTGACAATTCAAGAGTGGAAATATTGCCAAAGCCAAGATGAAGTAAGTTCACTAGATGCTGCTGTTGTTCTACTTCATGACTATCTCAAATCTTACAATCGACCTGTTCACCTGATTGGTCATAGTACAGGAGGATTACTAGGGCTACTCTATAGCCGTCGCTATCCTGAAACAGTTAAGTCTTTGACGCTATTAGCCGTGGGTGTTGATGCAGCGGTTGATTGGCAAGCTCATTACTATATTCACCGTCAGTTTTTAAGTCGCCAAAAACTTTTAACTGATATGGTTTACAACTTGTTTGGTTATCAAGATAAATGCACTCTCAAGAGTCTGACACATCTTCTGGAGCAAGACTTAGATTGTTCGCTCTCTCCTCATTCTCTGTTTGAGAGAGTGAGTATAAAGGCAAACAAAGTTTCAGTACCTTTGATGGTTTGTAGTAGCTTAAACGACATTGTTGTGGAACCAGAGGCACTACAAGGATGGCGATCGCATTTGAAGGAGGGCGATCGCCTCTGGTATTGTTTAGAAGGAGGGCATTTTTTTCACTTTTCCCAGTATCAGCTTGTAGGAGAACAGCTACTCGACTTTTGGAAGTTTATATATGTGTCAGATTCGCTGTATGCCTGTTTGCGACTTTAAGTATTAGATGATAATATATCTCAAGAAGGATGCGTTGAGTCAAACAATTGTGAGAGGTTAATCGTGTCCTAAATTATTTCAGGAAAGTCTAACAAATGGTTGTAGCTTTAGATGATACCAAGCGTAGCGCGATCGCTACAGAGCTAGCAGATTTGAAAGCTATACAAGAGTTGCTAATTGCTAATGAACAAAAAGTACTACCTGCGGTAAGCAACGATCAAGAAATTAGCAAGCGCCTAAACGACTTTCTCAAAGATGACCAAGAAAACCTCACAGTGATCGAGGAAGTTATTTCTAAATTTGGTGGTGGTTCAGTTCAGCCTAGAGACACCATACGGCAGTATGTTGAGCAAGTAAACCGTATAATAGATGGGAATGAGCTGACACTGTACCAGAAGGCTTCTATTCACGAAAGGATTAAGCACCAAGCCGTAATGACTGGTTTAATTATCCATAAGGCTGCCCAGGTGGTTGGTGATGACGTGAAAGAAGCTATTGGGCCACTCAATCAAGTGAACTTTGAAAATCGCGCTCATCAAGAACAATTGAAAGGTGTGCTAGAAGTGTTGGGTACAAGAGAACTTACAGGTCAAGACCCAGATCAAGGTGTTTGGGCGCGGACTCAAGATGCTGTTGCAGCTTTGAGAGGTGTATTTGATGGTCTAACAAAGTAGAAAAGTAGGCTGCTAATACAATGTAACACTCCCTAAACTTTTAGTTGAGTAAGTAGCAATTAAGAAATAATCCGAATAATTCCTTGTGATTTAAGGAAACTAACAGCGATCGCACTCAGTTTGAGATAAAAACTGCAATGCGATCGCTTTTTTTTAGGAGAATATGTCGGAAACTCAGAGAGGTTAGGAGATGGTTCATCTGATATATACAGCTGATGTCCTAGTTGTCGGTGGGGGAACCGGAGGCACTGCGGCGGCTATCCAAGCAGCGCGACGGGGAGCCAAAACCATTTTGGTGAGCGAATTTTCTTGGTTGGGGGGAATGCTGACTTCGGCTGGGGTGTCTGTACCCGATGGCAATGAATTAGTTGCTTTTCAAACGGGGTTATGGGGTGCGCCCGCTTTTGTCTAGGACAGGGTAGAGAACCACTCCTACAAAATTGGATATTTTGTGATCTGTAAGTGCCTAAAAGGGTGTTTAGAAAGTCAAAAATAGCTCACTTAAGAGAGTAATAGATGCTTACTATTAGATGCTTGAGAATATAGCAATACTATTTGATTTTTGAAAAGCCTAGCTGACTGAAATATTACCAAATAAAGTTTTGGTTTTCAGTATACTTAGCAAGACTCAAGTTGGATTCCTATAGTTTCAACTAAATACTCAGGAGGAAGTGAACCAATAAACTGACTTTAGGACTTCGAGTAGTTTTTAGAGTCTCTCATAAAAAACGATATAAACAAGCGTTTTTTTGCCCTTGTCATAGCTACATAAAACAGACGCTTTTCCTCTTCTACGTTACTATCACGCACACTGAAATAAGTGGGAAATTCATCTTCAGATATACCTGCTAGAAAAACTTTATCAAATTCTAACCCTTTTGATTGATGAACAGTGATAATCAGAACTTGATTATTATCCTGAGAAATTTGATCTAAGTTTTTCGCTAATGCAGTATACTCAATAATACTTCTGAGTGCTGTATCTGGATGAATTTCTAAATCATCCTGTTCTTTAAAAATCTTTACTAGCCGTTTGAGATTTTCTAAGCGTTTTGGTTCCTCCTGCTGATAATAGTCATATAAACCAGAATCAACTAAAATTTTACCTAATAAATTGGCTGGACGTAATTTTTGGCTGGCATCTCTCCAACTCTCAATATCATCAGCTAAATCTTCAAATTCTTCTCCATAACGATA
>NZ_JAIVFR010000854.1 GCF_020829685.1 Nostoc sp. CHAB 5715
CACTATAACCCTTGATACTCCTTTAGGAAGTTGCTAGGCGATCGCAAATAAACCTGCAAGGAAACGTTGACAGCCGCTAATCAAACATGTATCTCCAAAAATTTTGTTAGTGATCTACGCCCGAACTTTAGATTTTCGGAGTGAAACACTTTTAAAAATTTGTCTGACGTATATACTTTGAAGATACATGTTTGATTAGCGGCTGTCAACGTTTCCTTGCAGGTTTATTTGCGATCGCCTAGCAACTTCCTAAAGGAGTATCAAGGGTTATAGTGCGATCGCAACTTAGAGTAGGTTGACCATTATCTTATCAATAACGGTCACTCATTAATTACCCCTACACATTAAATCGGAATAACATTACATCCCCTTCTTGCACAACATACTCTTTCCCTTCACTGCGAACCAACCCTTTTTCCTTCGCAGCATTCATCGAACCAGTTGTTACCAAATCTTTATAAGCAACAGTTTCGGCGCGAATAAATCCCCGCTCAAAATCACTGTGGATTACACCAGCAGCTTGAGGTGCAGACATTCCAGCATTAATTGTCCAAGCGCGGGTTTCTTTGGGGCCACAAGTGAAATATGTCCGCAAACCTAAAAGCGTGTAAGTTGCCCGAATCAATGACTTCAAACCGCCTTCTTCCACACCTAAAGACGCAAGAAAATCAGCTTTATCTGACTCTGGTAATTCCACTAATTCAGCTTCAACTTGAGCCGAAACTATCACAACTTGAGCATTTTCAGTTGCTGCAATTTGCCGTACTGTTTCCACAAAATGATTACCAGTTGCCAATTCATCCTCAGATACATTAGCAGCGTAAATAATCGGTTTATAAGTGAGCAGTTCTAATCCTTTAATAATTTCTGCTTCTTCATCATTCAAGCTCACCTGACGCACCGATTTACCTTCATTTAAAGCCGCAGCTAATTTTTCTAAAACTGTGATTTCAAACTGTGCATCTTTGCTAGTACGAGCTTGTTTGCGAGTGCGATCAATTCGCCGCTCGATTTGTGATAAATCTGATAAACCCAGTTCTATATTAATGATTTCAATATCTCGTGCTGGATCAACAGAACCAGCAACGTGGATAATATCGTCATTTTCAAAACAACGTACCACATGGACGATCGCATCAACTTCCCGGATGTGGGACAGGAATTGATTCCCTAGTCCCTCACCCTGACTAGCACCTTTAACTAAACCGGCGATATCCACAAATTCAACCCGCGCTGGGATAATTTGTGCCGAACTGGCAATCTTAGCAAGAACATTTAACCGTTCATCCGGTACTGCGACAACGCCGACATTCGGTTCAATCGTGCAAAAAGGGAAATTAGCTGCTTCTGCTTTGGCATTAGCAACTACAGCATTAAATAAAGTAGATTTTCCGACGTTGGGAAGTCCGACAATTCCGGCTCTTAGCATTTTGGATTTTAGATTTGAGATTTTGGATTACATTACCAAGTTAATCTAAACAGGTTCCGGTATGGTTTGGGGAATTGGTTCTGGAACTGTTTGAGGAATTGGCCCTGGAACTGGCTGAGGAATGGGAGCAGGTACTGGTTCTGGTACAGGCCCCGGTAAGGGTTGAGGAATCGCTGGCCCTGGTACAGGTTCGGGACTAGGTAGCGGATTCGGCTCAGGATTGGGACTAGGTAGTGGACTCGGGCCAGGAGTAGGAATTTGTGGTTCGGGTATAGAAATCGCAGTAGGATTAATCATGGTAAATCTAAATTAAATTATTCAACCTTCCCACGCTAGATGACAACCTCATCTGTTGACATCTCCCCAAATAGCTATAATCACCTACACCACCCCCCTTCTAAAAGTGGTATGAACCTTCACCCGCACACTTGCAGCATAGAGATATAAAGCAGCTATTCTCCCAATGCCCAATGCCCAATGCCCAATGCCCAATGCCCCAATTCTATAAACTACTCCTCCTTCACCTTTTCCACCACCTCTGGCACTGGATCGTAACCACCTGGATGAAACGGATGACAGCGCAAAATCCGCCGAGTTGCCATCCAGCTACCACGCAACACTCCAAATCGCTCAATGGCTTGAATAGCATACATCGAACAAGTTGGTTGAAAGCGACAAGTCGGGAGAAACAACGGCGAGATAAACATTCGGTAGCCCCGAATCAGCCAAATCAATAATAATTTCATTGCAGCTACCCAAATCTTATAAATTAGTAACAGGGGTAAAACTTCTCATTTATCGCATCTTTGTTAATTACATTTTCTGACTTCACCTCAATTCCGGTTTTATGGCTGCAAATTGCGTTGGCTGCAATTTGGGTGTTACTCATCCTCTTGATTGCATGGGTAGTAAACCGCTTCGCCGACGAGCCAGAAATCGTGCGGAAGATAGTTCATATTGGCACTGGTAATGTGATTTTAATCGCCTGGTGGCTAGATATTCCCGCCAGTGTAGGGATTACAGCTTCTATTTTAGCCAGTGCAATCACTTTATTATCTTACCGATTGCCCATTCTTCCTGGTATTAATAGCGTCGGACGCCAAAGTTTAGGGACATTTTTTTACTCCGTCAGTTTCGGTATTTTAGTTGCCTGGTTCTGGTATTTACAACAACCCCAGTACGCAGCATTAGGAATTTTGGTAATGACTTGGGGAGATGGATTAGCAGCCTTGATTGGACAACGCTTTGGTACACACAAGTATAAAGTTTTTGGGATGCAAAAAAGTTGGGAAGGCTCCTTAACTATGATGCTCGTTAGCTATGTTGTCAGTAGTTTGATTTTAGTTGGAACTCAAGGAAACAGTTGGCAAACTTGGGCAGTATCACTGTTAGTAGCAGTTATAGCTACGGCTTTAGAGGCTGTTTCATTTTTAGGTATTGACAATTTGACAGTTCCCTTGGGCAGTGCAGCCCTTGCTTTCTTTTTATGTCAGTTAATTTTTAATTAGTAATTGCCTTGAGTGCTATTCCTAATTAAGTAAACAAGAGATAGTGCTAAAAATTTATTGTTAGTTAATAAATATAGAGCTTCTCAGTTGAGTCTAATACGGGTAAGGAAGTTCGTAGTAAGGATTTTAGTCCTTATTTTCTAAGCACTAAAGTGCTTACTACAAACCCTCAAAACTGATTTACTGGTTTAGCAGTCCGATCGCCATTTCAAGATACATCTTAGCCTTGTGCAAGTTAAGCAAGCTTTCTTGGTCGTATCTGTCAGGGTAGCTCATAGCCTTTCCCTCCATTGTTACCTTAATCAGTGCTGCTTGCTCATCAGTGGGTGAATTCATCTCATCTA
>NZ_JAIVFR010000855.1 GCF_020829685.1 Nostoc sp. CHAB 5715
TCAAAACTGCTCACAGCGTGAACATGGCAGTGAGTCTGGAGCGCAGCAGGGAAAAGAGGGAAAAAGGGTGACGGCATTGGTCGTGGACAATATAAAACCGCTCAAAACATTCTGATCAATTCAGACTGCAATGGAGCGGTTAATATCCTTAAAAAGGTAAGCACACAGCTAGGCTTAAATCTAGCCAAGGTGTCTAGGGAAGTTTTGAACCTTCCGAAACGATATGATCTGTTTTCTTCCTTAACTAGATCATATCGTAAGCGTTGCGGAGTGGGTCTTTTAGACCACGTAGCAACATCAACTTAGAATCCCCCATCTTTTTAAGTGGGGGAGAGTTCAAAGGTTAAGAAACCCTGAGTTTTCCGCTCTTTCCGCGCTGGCAGACTTGGTTTATATAGCGGCGATTTCAATCGTCCGGGACTTTATAAATCAGCTCTTAAATGGCAAGCTCAATTATTGAGCTTACACCTTCTGTTCCTCCAAAGCTTTTACTTTCTCCGCCAATGCCAAAATTGTCTGCTGCTGCTCTTGGACAACTTTGGTTAGTATCCCTACAACATCCATAGAACTGAGTCCTTTTCTATCAGGGGTTGCTACAAGCTCTGGAACATCTTCGGCAATGAAGCCAATGTGGTGCGCTTTTTCTGTATCAGCTTTGTACTTGAACTTGACAGGGCTTAGGTCAGCTAGTGTCTCAAGTGCTTCTTTAGTGGAAAGCTCAGCAATATTTTCCTTCAACTCCCTGGATGACCCCTGGATTACCGTGCCAGTAAGTTGGATATTCCCAATAACATCAAGTTTCTGTGAAGGACTCCTCGTCCCGATACCAATGTTGCCATCTGTACCCCTCACATAAATGCCTACAAGGGTTGGATTAGCATTCAGACGAATGCTGCTATTATATTCGCTAGGCTCTATCCATACACCAACACTATCGACCCCCATCCTTGCAGCTTTCAAAAGAGTCGTGTTAGTAATCTTTATTGCATCATTACCAGGGGAAAAAATATCGAGCCTAGCAGACGGACTCGTCGTCCCGATGCCGACGTCACCAGTTACAACAAGGTTGCTATTGATGATTCTACCAACACCTTGTGCTTGTGCCGGACTATCGCTAATAAGTGGAAGGGTTTTTGCGGCGGCGGCTCCAGCAACGAAGATTCCTGCTGCCTTGAGCATTTGACTTCGAGAAAATTTATTAGTCATGGCTTTTTACTCTCGCAACGAAGTTTCTAATCAACCATTTACAAATCGACTGCAACTACTACTCAATTATCTAATTGAATTAAGTCTGAAAAAACTTAATTTGCCCTAGATTCTATAGGATAGACAATCTCATGTGCAAGTATTAATTAATGAATTTTAATAACTGTCCGTTCGCTCAATTTTGAGGGGTGAGAGATAATTATGTCTTGCACAGCTTGGAATGTAGTTGATAGAGTAGAGTATTTCATTAATTCGTAGCGAATTAAATTTAGCAATATCTTGCAATGCCAATGCGTCCCGATACAATGCCAATGCGTCCCGATACAATGCCAATGCGTCCCGATACAATGCCAATGCGTCCCGATGCAATGCCAATGCGTCGAGATGCATTAAAAACGCTACGCTTTTATGCAAAACTGTACTAAGCTTTCGGAGTAATTTTGCCTAAAAAAGAGAGAAAGCCGATTTTCTCACTAACTTTATTCGCTAAAGCCGCAGCTGTCATAGCTGTGTCTGCCTTATCAATTGTTTGATAAAGTTTGATTGCGAACTGGCAGCCCTCTCTCCTTTAGATTTTAGATTAATCCCATCTCCGCATAAATAGTCGTTCTAACCACAATCATTACACCCCTCCCCGCAAGCGGAGAGGGGAGACAAAGTATAGCTTTGATGGGGTGGGGTTCTTCGGGTTTAATAAGCAATTAAGCTCACATTACACCACTTCATGGCAAACTTTTCAACACAAATTTTTCAATTCCATTATCCAAAATTTAAAATTTGGTCAAGCCGTATTGCTTATTTTCCCGTTTCCCGTTGCTTACCATACTCCCGTAGTTGCTTCAAGAGGTTTTCTTGGGATGAGTTAGGGATAGACGGAGTGGGGGCAATACTGTTCGGATAAGCAGGGGAGGCTCTTGAGGCTCTTGAGGAAAGAAGGTTATTGTTCAGCAATTCTTCTCTCCCCCTGCTTCTCTTCTCCCCCTGCTCCCCCTGCCTGCCTCAACCAAAAAATTCCTTAACCGAACGGTATTGGGAGTGGGGATTGGTTGAAGGTTAGTATCGGTACTTTCAAAATTAGCAGGTGAGGGATTAATTTCATAGACGGGTAGCGACTTGTCATTAGACATCGCCTCTTGAGTTGGTGCTGGGGTAGGAATTAGATTATTTGGTTTGCTTACAGCAGTTTTTACCGAATCTAGAGTAGTAGCAACTTGCACCTGTTGCTGCATCTGTTGTGTAGAAGATACTAAACTACTTAGACCATTCACCAATTGCCGCAAATTTTGTCGGAAAGTAGGATCACCTGTCAATTCATCCAAATCAGATGTAATTTTTTGGCTATTTTCAAACGTTACTCGTGCTGAATCTAAAGTTTGTTGCAGCAGCACTGCATTCTTTGGATCGTTTAAGCTTTTTGAAGCATCACGTAAATTAGCTGAGGCTTGCGCTGCATTTGCTGAAAGAGTTTCTAAATTGTTGATTAATTGTCCTTGAGTGAATCGATTCACAGCTGGTGATAGGCTACTGACTGTAACACGCAGTTGGTTGCTGGTTTCGGTGATATTGTTCAAAGCGCCAACCAGCGAAGAACGATTTGTTGTCAACAAATTATCCAGGTTGTTCAGCAAACGATTTGCTTGAGTTGCAGTTGCACCGAATTTATTTATTGTTTGACTCGATGATGCACTAAGTTGGTTTGTCGCTCGTTGCACTGAATTAGCAGTGGCTGAAAAAGTATTAAGTTGTTGTCGCAAGTTTTTGGTCAAACCTTGTAAATCCTGACTTAGCCCAGTAAAACTGGTTGCTGCGCTTGTGGTAGTTTCTAGAACCCTATTGATATTTCTATAAAATTGGGGGTTATTGTATGCAGCTGCTAGCTCACTTGAACTGCGAATTATTTCATCAACACTCATGCCTATCTGACCTTTTAACCGAGAGCCATTACAAATTATAAGGCTCTGATCTCAATTTTTATCTAAGGGTTTGGCAATCACAACCCCAGTAGGTAAGGTTTGACCAAAAAC
>NZ_JAIVFR010000856.1 GCF_020829685.1 Nostoc sp. CHAB 5715
CGTTGTAGGATGATTCTGGAAGTCGAACAATTGCAATATCAGGTTCGGGTTCCGAGTCGGATAGTGTAATGGGTCCATTGAAGCGGACATCAGCTTTACCTGATAGCAATTCTTCTAAATATTTTGCACCTCGTTTTGCTGTGGTGTAGTGAATTGGGGTTTCTGGACTCATCTCAACAATTTCGCCTGCCAGCAATTCCAGATGACGACCACGCAGAATGCCCGCCTCAACCATGCGATGATAGTCGTCTACAGACCATTTAGCCAACGTCTTCATAGCAGAATTGCTCACATTCTTGTGATATCTTGTGATAGACCTAGTTCCATTTTAAAAGTTGCTGGACTGCGTTTGTGACAATTTGAAAATACGATTGCCATCTTTGCATGACAACCAACTACTCGCTATCTTGCACCCCCCAGCATATAACAGCTGGCGCTACCTGTCATCCTCAATATAATTATTGGCTCAAAGGAATTGTAACAAAGTGGCAAGTAGCGCGATCGCTATTTTAATAATCTCTAAGAGATTTCCAACAAATAAATTATTCAATCTTGTGGGGTATTGTTTATTTCAAAATCTTTAAGTCTTTAAATGAGTATGATAATAGGGGGCATTTAACCCCCTGACTTGTTTTGTAATTAAGAGTCACTGCCACACCAGAATGGTTGGTGGGAGTACTTTTGCTGTTAACTCAATGCTTCGTTGTTCTCTAGTGGTAAGCTCTATGAGGTTAATACTGATTGCCACCGTCTTACCCTGGTATTGAGGATGTTCAGGGGCAAGCGAGAGTCCTTCCCTTTGGACACTGGGCGATCGCAACCCATAACAAGTCAGCAACACTTGTTTGCAAGCTTCCACACAGGCATGAAACAAATTTTATTTTGTTGAACTTCTGAGCATTTAGTCAAAATTTTAGTTAGGAATTGATTCAGTTAATGAAAAAATATCAACTCAGCCCAAAAAACTGGTTACAAGAAACTTACATCAAAGCTTTCAATAAAGCAGCACACGCACATCAAGGTCAGAAAATGCCAGGTTCAGAAATACCTTATATTATGCACTTGAGTTTTGTAAGCATGGAAGTAATTGCAGCCCTAAATGTAGAAACAGAACATGACGGAAACCTTGCTATACAATGTGCTATTTTACATGACACAATCGAAGATACTGATACAACATTTGAGGAAATAAAAACTGAATTTGGTGAATCAGTAGCTAATGGTGTACTTGCACTGACTAAAGATGAAAGTTTAGCAAAATATCTCCAAATGGCAGATAGTTTGCAAAGGATAAAAGAGCAACCGCAAGAAATATGGATGGTGAAATTAGCAGATAGAATTAGCAACCTACAAGCACCACCACATTATTGGACTCAAGACAAAATTGTTCGATATCGAGAAGAAGGTATTCAGATTTATGAAGCTTTGCAGGATGCAAGTCCATTTCTTGCTTCACGCTTGGCAAAGTTAATTGAAGATTACAAAGCGTTTATCGTTGAAGGCAGGAGTTAGGGGGCAGTTCAAGCTTACGGAAAACTGACCCCTAACTCAGTAGTGTGAGCAGATGTTCTTGGGTTTAAGACAAGAACACCAAAATAAATGTATAAAACTGCCAGTTCTTTGCTTTAACTATTTATAACAACAATCAGCATATTTATACTAAGTAGTTTATACTATTGTATTACTTTGCTAATATCCCCAAAAAACTGGAGTCTTAGTTCTGCGTTACTGAGACGTTAAATTACTATGGTGTCTTCGTCAAGCTTGCGTTGAGGGGATTGTGAGACGTTAAAGATTGCAAATAACTAAGTATTATGCTAAAAAAACAAATTTTATTAATTAAAATGCTAATCATATACTTATAATGTACCATGCAATGCCCGACCAATAACTATGACATCACTATTGGGCTATTTGTCCAAAGTCCAATTGCTAATGACAAATGACAAATGACAAATGACCAATGACCAATGACCAATGACTAATACTTCGGCTTCGCTCAGTACAAGTGACTAATGACTGAACCATTGATTGAACTGAAAGGTGTTTCTAAGTCCTTTGGTAGCCATAAAGTTCTAGATAATGTAGACTTGACCATTTACCGGGGAGAAGCACTAGGGATTATTGGGCCATCAGGGACTGGTAAATCAACAATTTTACGGGTAATAGCTGGGTTACTTACTGTTGATGAAGGAGAAATTTATGTGCAAGGAGTGCGGCGAGAGGGTTTGATTGAGGATGGTAGCCAGCAGGTTGGCATTGGCATGGTGTTTCAGCAGGCGGCGCTATTTGATTCGCTGACGGTGGAGGAAAATGTGGGATTTTTACTTTATCAAAATTCAAAGCTACCGCGATCGCGCATTGGAGAATTGGTAAAAGAAAAATTGGAGATGGTAGGTTTGCCAGAAATAGGCCACCTCTACCCAGCCGAACTTTCCGGGGGAATGCGAAAACGGGTAAGTTTTGCCCGTGCGATTATGTCTAACCCCGATAATCCTTCAGAAGGCCCAGAAGTTCTACTATACGATGAACCAACAGCCGGACTTGATCCCATTGCCTCAACAGTAATCGAAGATTTAATCCGTTATTTGCAATGTTTACATGGAGTTTGTAGTACTTATGCTGTTGTTACGCACCAAGACAGCACTATGCGCCGTACAACTGATAGACTTATATTTCTCTATGAAGGTAGAGTGCAGTGGCAGGGTACAGTTAGTGAAACATACAACACAGAAAATCCTTTAATCAAACAATTTCTCAGTGGAAGTGTGCAAGGGCCGATTCAAGTCGTCGGTTAGAAAGTGAGGAGTTAAGAATCAGGAGCGATTAAATTCAACTCCTAACTCCCAACTTCTAACTCATAACTAATTATTGGGTGGAGGAAAAAAATGCGAGGTCTTATGACAAGCCGCTTCGCGTCTGGGCGAACATTTAGAGAAGGCTCTGTGGGGTTGTTACTCCTGCTAGGATTAGGGGTATTTGGGTTACTGTTTCTGTGGTTAAATAGATTTACTCCTGCTGGTCGTTCATACAAAGTTATTGTAGAATTTGCTAACGCTGGCGGAATGCAAAAGGGAGCAACAGTTCGCTATCGAGGCGTTAAGGTAGGAACTATTTTCCAGGTTCGACCAGGGCCAAATGCCATTGATGTAGAGATTGAAATTGCCCAACCTGACCTACTTCTCCCCCGGAATGTAGTGGTAGAAGCTAATCAAAGCGGATTAATTAGCGAAAGTATTATCGACATCACACCAAAAGTAACCTTACC
>NZ_JAIVFR010000857.1 GCF_020829685.1 Nostoc sp. CHAB 5715
TCCGCTGAATTATCTGCTGGCTCACGTCCTGGCTCTAATTTGTTGGCTATCAAAGTAACAGAGGCGGATACATTTAATGTAGTCCAATAATTCTTGATAATGGGCGATCGCCTAGTGTTGGCAGTTTCCGCCGTGGATTACGATTGAATGAAGCCAACTTACTCGGATTGGGAGATAGTCTGAGTTTAGGATACACCAACACTGATGGTAGCAACTCCTTTGACGCTAGTTACACATTGCCTCTCAATCCCCGCAACGGAACGCTTTCCTTCAACTATGGCACTACGTCGAGTAATGTCATTGAACCTGATTTCGCTTTTCTAGATATCGAATCGGCATCTCGCTACTACGAATTGACATTTCGCCAGCCTATAGTTCAAACTCCGACACAAGAATTCGCTCTTGGGTTAACAGCTTCCCGACGCGAAAGTGATATCTCGTGGATTTATCAGAGAGAGAACCCATCAGCTCCCCCCTCTGTACTTTCACCTGGATCTGATGAACAGGGACGTACCAGAGTATCTGCCTTGCGATTTTTTCAAGAATGGACGAGTCGTAACAGCCGTGAAGTCATCGCCCTACGCTCTCAATTCAGTTTGGGTATAGATGTGTTGAATGCCACGGTTAATCAAAATCCTCCTGATAGCCGTTTTTTTGGTTGGCAAGGGCAAGGGCAGTGGGTACGCCTTTTAGCTCCTGAAACTTTACTTTTATTTCGTTTAAATACGCAACTAGCATCCAGAAGACTATTACCTATAGAGCAAATTGGCTTAGGTGGGCAGGATAGCGTTCGGGGGTACCGTCAAGATTATTTGCTGACAGATAATGGCACTTTTGTTTCTGCGGAAGTTCAAGTACCGATTCTGCGCTTACCCCAGATAGATAGTAGGTTACAGGTTGTCCCATTTGTGGATTTTGGTGTTGGCTGGAACAGTTCTGGTGGAGAGAATCCCGACCCTAATACTCTAGCTGCTGTTGGTCTGGGGTTGCGTTGGTCACAAGGCGATCGCTTCACCGTTCGTCTTGACTGGGGCATTCCTTTAGTATCTATTAACTCGAATGATAGAACATTACAAGAAAACGGGCTGTATTTTAGTTTATTCTATAATCCTTTTTAAAATTTAGGGGTTCATTCTCCTTCCCTTGTCTACCATAAACTGCGCCAACCGGGGTTCCCGCTCCATTAAAGCAACTGGCGTGCGATTTCAAATGCTCAGATATTTTTCCCCAGTGGGATGCGCCTAATTAATTTAATTCCTGCCTTGCTCTAATCTATTTCGCAAAATTAATTCCATCAAACAGAACTATTTGACTGATTAAAAAATAAAAATCAGACCGTTATTTATTTAATTCAGAGTTTCCCCACCACTCAGAATAAAAATCCGCAAATATACCAAGTGTTCTATTCAGTGTTTGATTTTATTCTGGGTATCCTAAGAAAGACAAGGTTAGATGATATGGAGAAAAGGGGAAAGTTTATAACTTATGTATGAATAGAGAAAACGAACCCAAAAGTCAGAATTTAGGAATCAGAACAAGAAAGTGGGGGATTCAGACTTGCCACTTTCTTGTTGACCGCTAAATTTTCTTGGTTTGCGGGGGTCTTAAACCCACTTATTCATCCGCCAGTCATACAGAATTCATGCTGAATTCTGACGACTGACTCCTGAATTCTATTTAGATAAAAATATGAAAAATTGAGGAACAGCCATGCTAGGAAACGAGCGGGAAAAAATACGCCATCTGTTGGTCATTCAAGACCTGCAAGGCCGGCGAACTGTCCCCTTGCGAGAGACTACTTATTCTCTGGGGCGGCATCCTGCAAACACTATTATCTTGTCTTCCCGGTCAGTATCAATGCAACATGCAATTTTATTGCGAGTAACTGTTCCAGAGACTGATCAATATGGCTTCCAGATTATTGATGGTAACTATAAAGGGAAAGGGAGTACAAATGGCTTATTTGTCAATGGCACTAAATGCTTCTCCCATAATCTCAGAAATGGAGATGTCATTGCCTTTGGCAGTAATCAAGCTCAAGCTAAATATTATGCTATTTCTAACATTTCAGAACAAGCATTTTCTGAATCTTTTGATGTTGAAGACTTATCTGGTTTCCTATCAGAGCAAGGTAGTCCTGCCAATCCTTTTCAAACCTTAGCTATCGATCCCAGCTTTGAAGTAGCTAGTGAGTCTGCTCTAGCTCGCCTAGCATCCTTCCCTGAACTCATCCCCAATCCAATTATTGAGATGGATTTGGAGGGAAGAGTTACTTATCTTAATCCAGCCGCAGCTCTCAAGTTTCCCCAACTTAGGGATATTGGAACAAAACACCCGATTTTAACAGGACTCCTGAGTACAAAGAATCTAGAAAAAAATTCTTTTGTGCGGGAGGTGGAAGTAGGTACAGAAGTTTTTGAACAATCCGTTCTCTACTTACCTGAAAGTGATTTAATTAGAACTTTTATTATTAGGGATATTACAGAACAAAAACAAGCCACAGCCGAACTACGTCAGCGCGATCGTTTGCTACAGGCAGTCGCAGAAGCTGCCAATTATTTGCTAGGGGAAATGAATTACGAAACTGGTATTGAGCTAGCTCTAGCTGTATTGGGTGAAGCTGCCAAAGCAGATCGTGCCTATCTCTTTCAGAACCATCCCCATCCCGCTACAGGAGAAATAGTAGTCAGCCTGCGGTTTGAATGGACACATCCTTCTATTGAATCTACTTACCAATATTGGCAGAATCAGCCTTATCAAGGTTCTGGATTAGCTCGTTGGTACACTGTTCTCTCTAGCGGCAAGTCGATTAGCGGACTCACCCAACAATTTCCTGCCGCCGAACAAGAATTCCTGATTCGAGATGGCATTCAATCCCTTCTCCTAGTACCTCTTTGCTCGGAGAAAGAGTTCTGGGGTTACCTTGGCTTGGCAGACTGCAACTTTGAGCGTCATTGGTCAAAGCACGAAGAATCTACCCTTTTGACGATGGCCGCCAGTATCATTGGTGCCCGGCAGCGTCAGCAAGTAGAAGAAAAGATTCGCTATCAAGCCCTACATGACATGCTGACAGGGTTGCCTAATCGCCTACTATTTAATGAGCTACTTAATAAAACTCTCCCCAACGCTACTCGGAATGGTGAAAGTTTAGCTGTGATCTTCCTCGACCTGGATCGCTTCAAGGTGATTAATGACACTTTGGGGCACACTCTGGGAGACCAATTATTACAAAGCGTCGCTAAAAGATTACAAGACTCACTCAGAGGC
>NZ_JAIVFR010000858.1 GCF_020829685.1 Nostoc sp. CHAB 5715
ATTGCCCCAACGTCCGATCGCTTGCCCTAAAATCAGCGAAGGCGCTACTAAATCTGCCAGTTGCCAAAAAGAAACCTGCTTGATTTTGGCAAAGATTAACGCAGCCAAAACGCCACCAAGAATTGCTCCATGAATGGCAATACCTCCTTCCCAGATAGCAAAGATTTTTCCTGGAGTTGGAGCATATTTTGACCACTCAAAAAAAACGTAATATAGCCGTGCGCCAGGAATCGCCCCAATCAACAACCAAAAGAATAAATCGCCTAGCAACTCAGGATTAACATTACGGCGCTTTGCCAATTCCTGGGAAAGGATGACCCCAATTAACACTGCTGTGGCAATCAATAAGCCATACCAACGGATACTGAGTGGTCCTAATTTTACCAGAATCGGTCCTGGAGAAGTAAATTGAAACGCCAAGGGCAAGGTGGAAAAATCCAGTGCCATGAAAAATTACCTAGAAAAGTTCGTTAACTACCCGCGCACTTTGCTAAGTACGGAGTTTTTTTAATATCGAATGCTGGAACTGTACTTAAATCCTTCACAATCTCGTGGGGACACAAATAAAAATTCAGCATCCATATTTAGGAGTTTATAGCGGTTTTGTTCAACCTCACCCCCAACCCCTCTCTGATGCTTTGGAGAGGGGAGCGTAAGTTTACTCAAATGCGGGGTGAGGTTCCGGCTATATGCACCGCTATATTTCTTAACGCCTAGTTGAGCATAACTTGTACCAGCAAAACAATTGAGTTTAGCATCCTTACTCAGAGCGCAAGATGGTAAATTTGAGTAGGTTACACAAAAGAGCTTCGATATAATCACCCAAACAACTTTGATATATCTAAAATTGTGATTGCTATTTATCCTGGTAGCTTCGACCCCATCACCTTGGGACACCTTGACCTCATTGGGCGCGGTAGTCGGCTGTTTGAGCGGGTAATTGTCGCTGTACTGCGGAACCCCAACAAAATGCCACTTTTTAGCGTCCAGCAACGGCTAAATCAGATCAGTCTTTCTACACAACATCTACCTAATATAGAAGTAGACAGCTTTGATGGACTTACCGTCAACTATGCTCAAATGCGACAAGCACAAGTTTTGCTGCGGGGTTTACGGGCTGTGTCAGATTTTGAAGTGGAACTGCAAATGGCTCACACCAATAAAACTCTTTCTACCCAAATAGAAACAGTTTTTCTTGCAACCTCAAATGAGTATAGTTTTTTAAGTAGTAGTGTGGTAAAAGAGATTGCAAGGTTTGGTGGCTCTATCGATCATCTCGTTCCCCCACACATTGCCCTAGATATATACCAATGCTACAATCAGAACTCTCCAATGTTGAACCCAATCTCAACGGAAGCAATCTCCCCCCTCAAGAGCATCTCGGTGGAGAGGGAAGCATAGATATTCAGCAGGAACTCAACCGTCTAGAGGAAATGGTTCTCTCTAGTCTCAGAATTCCACTGACGGGACGCACTCTTATAGATGAAGAAAAGCTGCTAGATCAGCTTGATTACATCCGGCTTGCCTTACCATCGCTTTTTCAACAAGCAGCAGCTATCCTCGACCAAAAGGACGAAATTCTGCTGGAAGCGGAAGAGTATGGACAGCAGGTTGTTGAGGCCGCGCAAGCAAAAAGGGCGCAAATTTTAGCTGAAAGCGATATTATTCACCAGGCCGAACAAGAAGCTGAACAACTGCGGCGACAAGTGCAACAAGAGTGTGAAGCAATAATGCAAGAAACTCTCGCCGAAATTGACCGTAAACGATATGCTTGTCAGCAAGAGTTAGATCAAATGCGACAAACTGCGATCGCTCAAGCTCAAGAAATTGAAGATGGTGCTGATGCTTATGCTGATGGCATTCTGGAAAATATTGAGCAGGATCTCAAGCAGATGTTGCGAATTATCACCAACGGACGCCAACAATTGCAAATTGATAACCTCACTCAGCGCAATTCACCTCCAGGTAAGAAAAAATAGAGGTTCTAAAAGAGATGAGTAAGAATTCTAGGTTGGGTTAAGCAATAGCGAAACCCAACAATTTTTATAAATAAAGACTTTTGGTTTTCTATACCTAACTGGTAATAGTTTAAAATTTCGGCTTGTAATTAAACAGGATTTTTAATAAATGCTTACCTTCGCTCAAGTTAACTTTGGAGCAAATTCAGCTAGTATACTGGGACTTATTTATTTGCTTTTAGGAGTAGTTTACTTGATTTTTATGGTATTTTGGCTAGTCAAACGTGGAGCAAGACTTACGAGTTGGGCTTTAGCACTTTATATTATCCAAGCGATATTTACGCCAATTATAATGTTATTGTCCGGGTTTATTTTGGTTTTTCAAGGCTGGCGATTAGATCCAATTCTTCAATTTGGGCAACTTTTATTGAGCTTATTAATTATTTACCTACTTATCAAAGATATTGTAATTAATGCAGTTTACAGAGATAGATAATTTTAGCATTCTGAGAATTTAATTAATAATATTTGTGTTTAAAACTCAGAAAAGTTGGTACTGGATACTGGAAAAATTACTTAATCCCTAATCTCCAGTCTACTTTACTGCGATCGCGATTGGTTAATTCGCTTTTGCAATTCGGCTTCAATTTCTTCATCTGTGCTGCAAAACACTTTTGGACGTTGCTCTAATCTATCCATGAGAATGTGGAAGGCTTCTACATCTTTGGGATGGTAGCGAACCCAGTCTTGCAACTCTTCATCAGTTATCGCTTGGTAGTCAGAATCTGTCATAGCAATATTACCGTGTAAAGGTTTGTAAATGATTACCGTAGTTCCCGGAACCGAAACTGAATCCTAAATAGGTACGTAGTTTTACTACGCGCAATATGATTGATTAAAGGAGCATTATAATGAGCACTTTCGGTTCGTTGTTTGTAGCTCAGGACAATAATTTTACTGTCGTTGATGGCGGATGGACTAGCTTTGACCTATATCCGCGTCAGCTTGGTGATATCAACGGCGATGGTCGCGATGATATTGTCGGTTTTGGAAATAGTGATGTCTACGCCGCTCTAGGTCAAAGCAATGGCACTTTTGGCCCGATATTTGTCGCTCAAAGGGATAATTTTACTGTCGTTGATGGCGGATGGACTAGCTTTGACCTATATCCACGTCAGCTTGGTGATGTCAACGGCGATGGTCGTGATGATATTGTCGGTTTTGGAAATAGTGATGTCTATGTCTCTCTAGGTAGAAGCAATGGCACTTTCGGTCCAATATTTGTCGCTCAGGACAATAATTT
>NZ_JAIVFR010000859.1 GCF_020829685.1 Nostoc sp. CHAB 5715
TGTAGTCGCTACAAAAGAACCACCTATATTCAGTGAAGCGTTGCGTCCAAAAATAATCCCGTTGGGATTGATCAGAAACAGGTTAGCTAAACCATTAGCTCGTATTAACCCATCAATGTTAGAGATTGAACTACCTGTTACTCTGCTAATAATGTTCTGAATGTCAGTACCATTGCGGAAAAAAGCTGTATTCCCAGTGGGGACAGAGAACTCCTTAAAGCTGTGGAACAAGTTAGCGCCTGCTTGTGTTCCCCCAGTGATGTTAAAGGTGTTACCGTCTGGTGTGACGTTGGAATTAATCGGTAGAGTGCCATCCGGGGTGATTTGAGCGATCGCACAATTAAAAGACAAAGCGCTGACACTCATCGTAATACCTAAAACTCCACCCCAATCAGTTAAATGCCAACTACCAGACATTACAAGCCTCCACAACTATTACCAACACTAATATTTAGTTAAGCACGTATGAAGTTAATCGATGTCTATTACTTAACAATAAGACATAGCCCAATCATGCTGTTTAGCGCTGTTAAAGTTTGAGTAAGCAGTGTCTGGATGAAAAATTGCTTTATTCCCCAATCGTTAGCCGCAACTTCAAAGCGCGGCAATGCTACTTGACATGGTACGATGCTGTTTTGGGGAGTAGCTCATTGGGTTTCTTTAGCAATACCATCGCACAGACCTCTATCGCTCTCTTCTACCTGTTGGCTATTATGGAGATAATCTTTAGCCGAATTGCAAGCACTTACCATCAAATTATCTAAAAGCGCATCCATATTTAAATGGTTCATATCCCATAGGATAACCTTATTATCTGCGCTACCAGACGCGAGAGTGTAGCCGTCGGGGCTAAAAGCTATATTTTTAACCCCAGCCTCATGTCCTATCAGAGTTCTGAGTAGATGACCCTTTAAATCCCAAAGTTTGATAGTCTTGTCTTCACTGGCAGAGGCAAAAGTTTTTTTATCGGGACTAAAAACTATATTTGTAAGCTCATCATCCCCTTTGAAGGTGTACAGTTGATTTCCCTTTAAATCCCACAAGATTGCTATATAATCTGCACTCACAGAAATCAGATTGGGAGCATCATCGACAAAAAGTATACCTAGAATCTGTGTTTTATCCCTTTTGAAGCTTTCGAGAAGTTTACCGTTGAAATTCCAGAGTTTAATAGTATTGTCTTTACTTACAGTGGCAAAAATTTTTCCATCGGGGCTAAGAAGTATATTTTTAACCTTATTCTCATCCCCGTTGAAGGTATACACTTGATTGCCCTTTAAATCCCACAAGATAAAAATATCATCTGCACTCACAGAAGCCAGATTTTTCCCATCAGGGCTAAAAACTATATTTGTAACCGTAGCCTCATGTCCTTTGAGAGTTGTCAGCAGATTACCTTTTAAATTCCAAATTTTGATAGTATTGTCTGCACTCACAGAAGCCAAAGTTTGCTTATCAGGGCTAAAAACTATATTTGTAACCGTAGCCTCATGTCCTTTGAGAGTTGTCAGCAGATCACCTTTTAAATTCCAAATTTTGATAGTATTGTCTTCACTTGCAGAAGCCAAAGTTTGCTTATCAGGGCTTAAAACTGTATTTGTTGGGAAGGTTATGAGAACAGGATGAGGAGGATTTAAATCCCAGAATTTGATACTATTGTCTTCATTGACAGAAGTCAGATTTTTACCATCGGCGCTAAAAACTATATCTGTAACCGCAGCCTCATTCCCTGAAAGCTGGTTTTTGAGAGTTTTGAGGAGATGACCCTTTAAATCCCAGAGTTTGATAGTATTGTCTTCACTGGCAGAAGCGAGAGTTTTGCCATCGGGACTGAAGGCGACTGTATTTACAGTATCCCGATGTTCTTCGAGGATATGCTTACCCTTTAAATCCCAAAGTTTGATAGTATGGTCGTCACTGGCAGAAGCGAGAGTTTTGCCATCGGGACTGAATGCAACACTGGTGACAGCAGCCTGATGTCCTATGAAAGTTTGCAGTTTCTTACCCTTGAAATTCCAGAGGATGACGGTATTATCAAGACTTCCAGAAGCTAGGCTGTAATCGTCGGGACTGAAGGCGACACTGGTGACAGCAGCCTGATGTCCCCTGAAGGTTTGCTGTTTATTCCCTTTTAAATTCCAAAGGATGATGGTTTTGTCGTGACTACCAGAGGCCAGAGTTTTGCCGTCGCGGCTGAAGGCGAGGCTGGTGACAGCAGCCTGATGCCCTGTGAAGGTTTGCTGTTTTTTAGTACTTAAATTCCAAAGGATGATGGTTTTGTCAACGCTTGCAGATGCTAGAGTCTGACAATCTGGACTTATAGCCACACTCGTAACTGCATATTTATGCCCTGTGAGGGTTTGCGGCTTCTTTTGCCTTAAATCCCAAATGTGCGGCTTGTTTTGGCTTAAATCCCAAAGTTGAATAATATTGTCTTTAGTACCAGCAGCGAGGATGTTAAATTTGCAGCTGTTAGGATTGGCATTGAGAGGAAAAACTACACTTGTAAACGCTGCTTGCTCCCCTGGAATTGTAACCCTTGCCGGATATTGGTTCAAGGTTGGCAAGAAATTAGCTTTTAAATCCCAAAGTTTGACGGTTTTATCTTCACTAGCAGAGGCAAGGATATTACTATCAGGGCTAAAAGCTACGCTGTTAACTGCATACTTATGTTCCCTGAAGGTTTGCAGTATCTTGCCCCCTAAATCCCAAAGTTGAACAGTATTGTCTTTACTACCAGAGGCAATGTTTTTACCGTCAGGGCTAAAGGCAACGCTTGTGACAGCAGCTTGATGCCCTGTAAAGGTTTGCAAAAGTTTTCCCCCTAAATTCCAGAGGATGACATTATTATCTTTACTAGCTGAGGCGAGGATGCTGCCGTCGGCGCTGAAGGCTAGACTTGTGATATCTCCTTCATGTCCTTTGAAGGTTTGCAGTTGATTGCCATCTAAATCCCAAAGGATGACGGTATTATCTTCAGTACCTGTGGCTATAGTTTGGCCATCGGGACTGAAAGCTAGAGTTGTGATCTCGACCTCATGCTGGAAGGGCTGTTTAAAAGTGAAGTAGGAGAAACCATCGTGCTGATCACCACCATTCCTGAAGAAGAGGTCATTCATTTACCTAACCAGGATTCAGGCATCAACAGATCGAAGGTGGTAGCTATGGGAACCGATAAAGGAGAGGAGGAAAAATCTGTCTTCTCAAGGGTTTTCGGAGAAATTAGAAATCTGAAACACGGTGAGAAAGTAAACCTT
>NZ_JAIVFR010000085.1 GCF_020829685.1 Nostoc sp. CHAB 5715
GGTACAATCGCCGACAAACTTTTAACTAGTATTAGCAAGCCAGTTGTCTTGGACGGCTATGCAATCCGAGTCTCTGCTAGTATTGGCATTAGTGTCTACCCATACAACAGTCAAGACAGTGAAACTTTAATGAAACAAGCAGATGCAGCAATGTATCGTGCCAAGCACCTGGGTAAAAATCGCTACGAATTTGCTTAATTAGTCAATAGTCAAGTCTCCAGAGTAATTACATTACTCTAACTTTATCTAAACAGAATACATGCGTCAGTCGTCAGAATTCAGTATGAATTCTGTACGAGTGGCGGATGAATAAATGGGTTTAAGACCCCCACCAAATCGTAGATTTGGTGGTGCAACAATTCAGTGGCGGGTCTGAATCCCCAACTGATTGATTCTGACCGGAGGCGGAGCGTCTCCGGCTCCGCTCCTGGATTCAGAATAGCTGAATTCTTCTTCAAATATCTTTACTATAATTAGATTTTAAATATACACTAAACTAAGTATTACTTAAAATTTTTCTGAATTCTTAGCCAATAAACGTAGTGTTTATACTTAGAAGTATTAAGATATTATTAATATATACTGGTTTAGACAAAACGCTTACAGTAATTAATTAACATATCTAACTTTGGACTGATGTAAAAATAACACATTAAGAATATCACTTAAGTAGATAAACTATTAAATAACAGCAGATAAAGCTTAATTTATAAAAGTTTCTCATAATTACTTGTACACCTTCAACAATATTGAATTAATTTAATAAAGTTATTTTTTCAAAAAAGCTAGTAAATATACGGTATAAATAAAAAAACGTTTTTTAAATAAGAAAATAGTAAATTTACTGAAAGCTATGAAGACTAACTTCCGAATCAAAAAACTTATAATATTCTCTATAGGTGCTTATATCCTAATACCGAAAATTGCATCTTGTACAGATATGTTCAGTACTGCAAGCGCTAACGCTTTTGGCGCTACTAGCAGTAACACCTTAATTGGCCGCAAAGTCAATTCTCAAAATTTAAAAGACATGTATATCCCACCAAATTATGGTGGCCCCGACAGTCAGCATGGTAGCGGCACCCGCTAAGGGACTTCCAACTAAAAAAATATCCTATCGCGGTGTAGGCAGCGGGGCAGGGAGCACTTAGCTGGGGGAGAAAGAAAAATATTATCTAAGTAAATTGGATAATTTATTTTCTGGAAGTCCCTAATAGCAATTTTGGATTTTAGATTGACCCCATGCGTGAAGCCATTGTGATTAAGTTATAGGCTAAGAGCTACTGCCACTCAATTAACGAGGGAGTAGGGAGTAGGGAGTAGGGAGTAGGGAACCCCATACTTAAAAGTAGGGGATTTGATATCGACGTTTTGGGTGTCGCCCTTCGGAGGCCTCCACCCAAATAATCTATCGGATCCACGGATAAATCCGGGGGCTTGCGACCCTAAAAGGAGTAGGGGATCTCTCTGTTCCCCCTACTCCCTCTCCCCCACTCCCTACTCCCTGTTTGGTGAACTGAAATTTCCCCTTTCACCAGCTAGTGATAACGACCTAAGAGCATCAGCCGTCCAAGCGCTGCGGCTACATGAGAAGGGATTAAAAGCTTTTACTAGAAGCTTGTTCGGGAAACTTTAATCAAGATAATAGTCGAGATTTCCACCAATGATGTGTTTGTACAAGTGCGTGAACTTGCCAATTCGGATCTGGCTGAGGATAATCTAAACGGTAGTGTCCACCTCGGCTTTCGGTTCTAAAAGCAGCACTTTTGAGAATTAAATCAGCGACATCTAATAAATTGCGGGTTTCTGCCCAAAGTCTTAATTGCCGTTCAACATCTGGGATGTCAAAACTAGCTGGTTCTGCGGGACGTAAAGCAAGCAAGAATTGACTTAAAGGCAGGATAGCGAAATCTTGCTGCCAAGATTCAATAGTAGCGATCGCAGTTTCCAACCTTGATTGCTCTCGACAAATACCAGCACTTTCCCACACTAGACGTGGTAACTTCTCTCTGAGTGCTTCTAGCTGTGCTTGCTGAATATACCACTCACTAGCATCAGCACTAAATTTCTGTAATGGTAGTACTGGTGTTTCTGACGGCAGCCCAATATTTTCCAACTCTATTTCGGCCATCTGGGCCCCAAACACAATACATTCTAGCAGGGAATTACTGGCAAGGCGATTTGCCCCATGCACCCCGGTACTAGCAGTTTCACCCACCGCGTATAAACCACGAATATTCGTGCGATTCATCAGATCCGCGACAATGCCACCCATCCAGTAATGGGCAGCAGGGGCCACAGGAATTGGTTCATGGAAGACATCAACTCCCCAATGCTGACAAACTTTGATGATGTTGGGAAAGCGGTGACGAATCTTGTCGGCAGGTATGGGGCGCATATCCAACCACACATGGGCAGTAGCTAAATCAACGGCGGTACGTTGTAAATGGCTGAAAATTGCTCTACTGACCACATCTCTGGGTGCGAGTTCACCCGCAGGGTGGTAGTCAAAGGCAAAACGCCGCCCTTCGTTATCGACAAGGTGTGCGCCTTCGCCGCGTACAGCTTCGCTAATGAGAAAGCGATCGGCACCAGGTTTAGTCAGGGCTGTGGGGTGAAATTGCACAAATTCCAAATCGCGCAGGATGGCGCCAGCCCGATATGCGATCGCTACTCCATCACCCGTACTCACCGCTGGGTTAGTAGTTTGGGCAAATACCTGACCGCCACCTCCAGTTGCCAATACTACAGCACCAGCCCTTACCCATCTGATTTCACCTTGATAAAACAGGCTTATTCCCTGACAGCGACCATTTTCGGGTTCAATCCACAAACTCAAAGCCAAAGCTTGCTGAATGACTTGAATATTCTGGCGACGTAATACTTGGGTTGCGAGGGTGGTGGTAACTTCCCTGCCTGTGGTGTCAGCTGCGTGGAGAACACGGTTGCGAGAATGGGCAGCTTCTAAAGTTAAAGCTAAGGCTTGACCATGACGGTCAAAAGCAACTCCCAAGTTAACTAGAGATTGAATGCAGTTAGGTGCAAGTTGGGCGAGAAATTCTACGGCGGTGCGATCGCACAAACCTGCACCTGCCCGGATCGTATCTTCAATGTGCAGCGTGGGAGAATCTTCCGGGGCAACTGCTGCGGCAATACCGCCTTGCGCCCAATCACTGGCGGATAAAGCAACAGTTTCTTTGGTAATCAAGCCGACTCGCAAGGAATCTGGTAGACACAGCGCTGTGTATAGTCCAGCAGCACCAGCGCCGACTACTAAGACATCAAATTGGCTAGGAATATCTATCTGAGACAAGGTAATGGGGGAGGGGGCAGGGGGCAGGGGGCAGGGGGAGCAGGGGGAGATGAGGGAGTAGGGGGAGTAGGGAAAGATAAAGATGAGGTAGAAAAATCTACTTTGTCTCTCTCATCTCCCTCATCCCCCTCATCTTCCTCATCTTCCTCATCCTTTCCATCTGTAATAGAATATCCCACTCCTTAGAATTAGGAGTGGGCTGCTATTTGCTACATTAACTGCAACGTGCAGTTATTTGTAAATGCCGTTGTTAAAGCGATCGTCTCCTTCGTTGAAGGCAGGTTCTAGTTCTGTCACGGTGAACTTATCTAAGTTCGCTTGCAGGGTTTGTTTCTGGCGATCGCTCAATCCTGGAAGATCCAATACATCCTCTACATTTTTGTAGGGAGCATTTGTGATAATTTTCTTAGCTAAGGTGGGATAAAGCCCTGGATACTGTTGAAAAGCTCGGACGTTGGTATTATTCAAATCAATTTTTTTACCAAATTCCGTTCTTAGCTTCGCATCTGCCCGATTCTGCCGCTCAATTGCCAGAATTGGGACTTGAGGCAATGCAAAACTGTTGAAACTAGCAGCTTGGGCTATCTGAGTTGTTCCCAACCATCCCCAGCAACTAAGTAACAAACTAAACACTGTTAATAAACGCACCAATCCTTTCACGATTTTCTACCTCTTTCCATCAAACAGAAATAAAAGTTTTAAGCTAACAGCAGTCATTAGTCATTAGTCATTAGTCATTCGTGAGAGTGTCAAGGACAAAGGACAAAGGACAAAGGACAAAACCTGATAGCTTAATCAACACAGCAGTCATCAGAAACTAATATACAGCGTATTAATATCCACAATATTTGCCGTTACAGGGTTTGACTATACTTTTGCCAAAAATTTTCATCATGCTAAGAGTGCCTGCATAGCTGCAATAGCCTTGTATCCATGATCTTAGTAGCATTCCTAGCTAGCCAAAATCTTTTCGGGGTGGATGATTCTACCTCCCAAGCAGACACGAAACCGTCAGATATCTAATACCGAAAAACCTAGCAAGATGAGTTGATAGTGATGGACTCTTATGTAATATTTCTTAACCTATTAATCATCTACAGCATCATTCTTGATCTACCGTAGACTGATCTGGAAAAAGTTTCGGTTTTGATATTACACAATTTTTTAATATTCACGCTGCGATCGCAGCTAACAAAAATAGGCTGTCTACCAAAATCGTGCTTAAAACTGCGCCACTAAAGGCATACCAGTGTCTTTCCTTTTGAACTAAAGGCAAAATTCCCATTGTCAAGAGGACTAAGGCCAGAAATATGGCCCAACTTTGTCCCCAAGGCGCTTGTACTTGTATCAGAGCATTTTGTAATATTTGCGGTGCTACATCTGCATCTACTATCATAATTTGCCGCCAGTAGGGCATCAATTTTACTATATAAAAATATACGTCTGTTAACACTGTACCTAGTAAAGAACCTAAATAAAACCAGTTACCTACCTTGCCCCAATTCTTCGCCAAACACCAGCAAGCAAAGGGTAATCCTATAGACTCTACTGGCAGATGCCATGCAGGTTCCCAACGTAACCAGCCCCAGTAAATCGCTCCTGCTAACCAACTCCAGCTAAATCCTAAGAGCAAATCTCCCCATATATAAGTTGCAGGACGTGACATTAAGGTAAAACTTAGCCACACCCAAAATGCTGTCAGCGCTAAACTTAGACTTGGTAGCGATCGCACTATTGGCGCTTCTACAAATACTGGTACTGTTACCAAAAATACCGCCGCCCCAAACACTAACCAAGTTTGTTGGGAAGAGATAGCGAGGGGGAGGGGAAAAGTGGCAGATGAGGAGAGTATTGACTCTAATTCGTTGATGCTCCTCTGTGCAGCTTTAGTTGAAGGCAATTCGGTATCAATAGAGGAGGTAGAACTGGTGTAGGAGAACAATGTATTATTAAGCAAAGTTTTTAATATTTGTTACTAAACTTTATCTTACTTAAGATATCACATTTAAAAATCCCCCCCTATGGCATTTTTAGTTTACCAAAGAAGGAGAACAAGAAGAAAAGGCAATACTGTTCGGTTAAGCATTTCTAACTTGGAATTGGGTTTTGGGAAAAGGTTACTGGGTTTGGGTTAAAGGTTTTTCTTTCCCCTTTCCCCCTTAACCGAAAGGTATTGGAAGAAAAGGGGCAGGGGTTCTCCCCCTACCCCCTGCTCCCCTGCCTCCCCCTCCTCTTGTTTGGTAAATTAGTGACGCGCCTTTGTGGGGATGAACGAAAAACCGATGTTTTTTTTCAACTCTCATCCTGGTAAGTTCCCCAGGCAGTTGTTTGTGTAAATAGTTGAAATGACAGCGATCGCTGGTAAACTGATGACTCTATCAAAACGTCAATGGTTCGGGGTATTAAGTGCAGCATCTGTAACTTTTTCGGTGGTTGTATTTGATCTCAAAGTTCTGGGCGCCCAACCTGTAGGGGAAAATGGGGTGCAACAGATGAATATTTTGCAGGCGATTGTTTTAGGCTTTGTGCAAGGAATGACCGAATTCTTGCCGATTAGTAGCACAGCGCATTTAAAAGTCGTGCCTGTGGCTCTTGGGTGGGGCGATCCGGGAGTAGCTTTTACCGCTATTATTCAACTCGGTAGTATAGCAGCCGTACTGTGGTACTTTTGGGGGGATTTGAGACGAATTTTCAGGGGAGCGCTCAAAGCGATCGCTCACAAAGATTACGATGACTATGACTTTCGCTTGTTCTTAGGAATTATTTTAGGAACACTGCCAATCATCTTCTGTGGACTTTTGATTAAGAAATTTATCCCAGACTTTGATAATTCACCCATTAGAAGTTTAGGAGCGATCGCAATTGCCTCCATAGTCATGTCGCTGTTGCTGGGGTTAGCAGAAAAACTAGGCAACCGACAACGCGACTTTGAACACCTGACAATGCAAGATGGGGTTTTGATGGGTTTAGCCCAAGCTTTGGCATTAATTCCTGGTGTTTCTCGTTCGGGTTCCACCCTAACATCAGGGCTATTTATGGGATTAAAACGAGAAACGGCTGCGAGATTTTCTTTTTTGCTGGGTATTCCCGCCATTACGCTAGCAGGGTTAGTCGAGTTAAAAGATGTGATCGCAGCAGGATTAACCAGTGCAGCAATAGTTCCCATAGTCGTAGGAGTGATTTCTGCCGCAATCTTTTCATACATAGCGATCGCTGGATTGCTACGCTTCCTCAAAACCCAAAGCACTTGGGTATTTATTTGGTATCGGCTGGCATTTGGGGTAGCAATCTTGAGTGCGATCGCGGCAAGATTTTTGCAGAATAGTTAATAGTCATTAGTCATTAGTCATTAGTCATTAGTCATTAGTCATTAGTCATTAGTCATTAGTCATTAGTCATTAGTCATTAGTCATTAGTCCTTTGTCAGTTACTAATGATTAATGCCCCATGCCCCATCCCCAATGCCCCATCCCCTATGTCTACCATTCATCCTGCCCGAATTACCAAAGTATTAGCTGATTCCATAGCCGCAGAAATTGGCTTTGAAGCCGGGGATGCGATCGTTGCTATCAATGGTACACGTCCCCGTGATTTAATTGATTATCAGTTTTTGTGTGCTGATGAAGTTTTGGAACTAGAAGTTTTAGACGCGGCTGGTAAAACTCATAGCCTGGAAATCGAAAAAGATTACGATCAAGACTTAGGGCTAGAATTTGAAACTGCCCTATTTGATGGCTTAATTCAGTGCAACAATCGCTGTCCATTTTGCTTTATCGATCAACAGCCACCAGGTAAACGCACCAGCTTGTATTTAAAAGATGATGATTACCGTCTGAGCTTTTTGTACGGCTCTTATCTTACCCTAACCAATTTGCCAGAAAGAGAATGGCAACGGATTGAGCAAATGCGCTTGTCTCCGTTGTATGTTTCTGTTCATGCTACCGAGGCTGAAGTAAGAATTAGACTGCTGAAAAATCCGCGTGCGGGGCAAATCTTGCAACAACTCAAGTGGTTTCAAGAAAGGCGACTACAAATTCATGCTCAAGTAGTTGTTTGCCCTGGTATAAATGATGGCAAACATCTGGAACAAACTCTCAAAGATTTAGCGTCCTTTCATACTGGTGAAGTGCCTACGGTTGCATCAGTGGCAGTTGTGCCAGTTGGATTGACACGATTTCGGCCTCCAGAAGACGAACTCATACCTGTAACTAGGGAAAAAGCAAAAGAAGTGATTTTCCAAGTGCAAATTCTCTCGCGGCAATTTCGCCAAAAACTCGGTTCTAGCGTTGTTTGGTTAGCCGATGAGTGGTTTTTGATTGCAGGTGAGGAATTACCCAGCGAATCTGAATATGAAGAATATCCCCAAATTGATAACGGAGTTGGTTCGATTCAATTATTTATCAAGCAATTTGCCACCGTTGCAGCAGAATTACTACCGCCAAAAGTATATCCTCAAAGAAAGTTCACTTGGATAGTAGGCAACGCCGTAGAAAAAGCATTTCAACCCATTTTGAAACGCTTAAATTTTGTTGAAGGTTTAGAAGTAAATATGTGTGCTTTATATAGTGATTATTGGGGACAAACTATCAGTGTAACCGGATTACTAACTGGTCATGATTTGCTTTTAAATCTAAAAGGGCAAGATTTAGGTGATGGTATTTTACTACCAAATGTAATGTTAAAAAATGGTGAATCAGTGTTCTTAGATGATATGAGTATTGAGGAATTAGCTGACAAACTAAATACAAAGATTTTTCCTGTAGCAGGAGTTGAAGATTTAATCCAAACATGCATTTTAAATTTTGCTCAAGTTTAGTTATCAAAAATAAGTTATTCTTCGGAGGTAATTTATTGTTATGCTAGATGATAAATAAGAAGTAGTATCTAATAGTTAATCCATTGAGGAGTCAGGAGTGAAGAATCAGGAAAGATATCATAAAAAGGCAAAATCACAAATAAAAAAAGCCGGATTCTTCATTTTAAGTTTTAACTTTTTAACTTTAAATAGTTTTAATATTTTGCCAGTAACGGCGGCGACTGAAGAACCTGTATTGAGCGTAGTGTATGGTCAAGAAAATGCAAATCAGTGGAGAGGGATAACTGACCGCTTACAGACAATAGGGGTGAAATATTGTGTAATTCCCCTAGCTGATGTAAGGAGTGGGGCAGATTGGGGCGATCGCCGGGTATTATTTTTGCCAAATGTCGAGACATTAACGCCAACCCAAGCGATCGCTCTCGAAGAATGGATGAGTAAGGGAGGGCGTTTGATTGCCAGTGGCCCTGTAGGTAGTCTGTCAGCGCCGGGAGTGCGTCAGCTATTGCGATCGCTTTTGGGAGGTTACTGGGGATTCAGCCTCAGTGACACAGAACAGATTAAACCCACAAAAACCAATATTCCAGAATGGGCAAATCAAACTGAACTCTTTGGCAAAGTGCGCGGCGGCGTTGTGATTCCTAATGATATGGGCAGTGAATCTCCTGCTGTTTGGAATTCCAAAGATAATCCAGCCGCAGTAGTGACAACTGAGCGTTCCACCTTTTTGGGCTGGCGCTGGGGAACAGACACAGCAACAGCTGCTGGGTTAGATAATGCCTGGTTAAAAGCCGCTCTCAATCACTATTTGACAGCGCCACCGCCATCGAATCGCATGAAAAAAGTAGAAGGAGGTTCCCCAAACTGCTCGACAACAGTGGCGACTGCGCCGAGGGTGCAGGGGGAAACAATTCAAAATTCAAAATTCAAAATTCAAACTCCCTCATCCCCCTCATCCCCCTCATCTCCCTCATCTCCGTCATCCCCTCCTCCTAAAATTGCCACTGCTCCCATACCTAAACCGCTTCCTATAGTCAAACCCCCAAGTTCCCAAGAGGCTATTGACCAATTAGAACAAGCGGTGCGTCTGGATGTTGCACCCAACTCCAATGAACCGATTGACAACAACCAAGCGATCGCTCTCCAGCAAGAGCTAGAAAATCTGATCGGTCGGGTGGAAAGCGCTAATTTAGCAGTGTCAGCCGATGCGGCTAATGTTGGTGAAGTTACATCTGAAGATAAGCAGTCCTCTATGCATCTGCACACCTACACCTCCCAATCTCTCAAGGAGCAACCCACGCAATTAGCCTCAACTAAACTGGGGGCGCTAGGCATGAGTAAAGAGCAAGCCTTGGCACAGGTAAAGGTAATTGCCAAAAACTTCCCCCTATTGATTGCCCAAAAAAACTATGCTCTAGCTCGTCAGCAGTGGCTAAAAGCTAAAACGACTTTGTGGCAGCAGTTTCCTGTTGATCAAAGAGTAGCTCAACCAGAAATTCGGGCAGTTTGGTTAGATCGCGGGACGATTGTTCGTGCTGGTAGCAAGGCGGGACTAGCCCAGATTTTTGATCGCCTAGCTCAAGCTGGGATTAATACTGTCTTTTTTGAAACTGTTAATGCTGGCTACACTATTTATCCGAGCCAAGTGGCAAAAGAGCAAAACCCGTTAATTCGTGGGTGGAACCCACTAGCAGATGCGGTGAAATTAGCCCATGAGCGAGACATGGAATTACACGCTTGGGTTTGGACTTTTGCTGCTGGTAACCAACGTCATAATGAAATTCTCAACCTTAATCCTGATTATCCAGGGCCAGTGCTGGCGGCTCATCCCGATTGGGCAAACTACGATAATCTTGGCAACATGATTCCCGTTGGTCAAACTAAGCCATTCTTCGATCCAGCTAACCCCCAAGTGCGCGAGTATTTACTCAAGCTGTATGAGGAAATTGTCACTCGCTATAACGTCGATGGTCTACAGCTAGACTACATTCGCTACCCTTTCCAAGACCCATCAGCAGGTCGAACCTACGGCTATGGCAAAGCTGCAAGAGCGCAATTTCAGCAACTTACTGGTGTAGATCCGGTAAATATTTCCCCTAGTCAACCAGACTTGTGGCAAAAGTGGACGACATTTCGCACCCAGCAAGTTGATAGCTTTGTTGCCCAATTATCACAGCAGTTGCGACAAAAGCGACCGAATTTGATTTTATCGGTTGCAGTATTTCCTTTGCCAGAACTAGAGCGGATTCAGAAAATTCAACAAAACTGGGAAACTTGGGCAAGGCGGGGAGATATAGATTTAATTATTCCCATGACTTATGCTCTGGATACTTCTCGCTTCCAACGACTGGCCCAACCCTGGATTGCCTCTAAACAATTGGGATCTACCTTGTTAGTACCGGGAATTCGCTTACTTTCTTTACCAACAATTGGGACATTCGATCAACTCCAGTTGGTAAGGGACTTGCCAGTTAGTGGTTATGCACTCTTTGCCGCAGAGAATTTTAACAACGATCTAGAAAAACTCTTTAGTAGCACCCAAGGTAGGATTCAATCTACAACAAGTGAACCCATTCCTCACCGCCAGCCTTTTCAAACTGCCGCCATTCGTTACACCGCGCTGCAACGGGAATGGAAATTTGTTTTCCAAAATGACCAACTACGAAGACCGGCTCAGACAATATCAGATTTTAACAACCAGGCAGAAGTTCTACGCAGTGCTTTAAATCAGCTTGCCGCTTCGCCGAATCCTAGCAAGTTACTAGTGGCGAGAGCCTCTCTAACTCGGTTCCAGTCTCAATTTCGGGTATTGATGAGACAAGAGCTTAAGTCAAATTCCTATCAAGTCAAAGTTTGGGAAAATCGGCTTGTAACTATAGAAAGGCTATTACGTTACGCCGAACGGCGTTTGCAGTTGCGTCCTTAGTGAAAAGGCAGGGGGAGCAGGGGAGGATGAGGGAAAAATCAATTCAAAATTAAAGAACTTCTGCCTCCTGCCTTCTACCTCCTCTTTCCCAATACCCAATTTCCAACTAGCTAGATATCAGCTACTTTGTAATTCTTAACACACTTTTTGTAGTGTTTATAACCTAAATATTACTACTTGTTTGAAACTAGAGGTAACACTAGTATTAGTTCTTTTGAGGTAGAACATCATATTCTCGTTGAGAGCCAACTACTCAAGTACAAATGGTTACTAGTACGCGCTATAGTACCTAAAGATACGACAGGCGAACCTGCTCGCCTCATTGAAATTTCTGTGGATATTACCTCCTGTGTACAGGCAGAAGTATTATTTCGTGAGAGTGAAAGACGATTTCGCCCCATCTTCAACAGTTCCTTCCAATTTATTGGGTTGCTGATAACAGAGGGTATCGTGCTAGAAGTTAACCAAACAGCACTCCACTTGGGGGAACTACAGCCACAAGATGTAGTTGAGCGTCCATATTGGAAAATATGGTGGACGCTACTTCTCAACCAACAACATCTGCAATATTTACTTTCCTCCAGCCCAGGAGTAATTTACACCTGCAAGAGTTATGCAGATTTTGGTAGTACATTTATTAGGGAAAATGTTGTCGCTATCAGGAGCTATCAAGTGCGGGAAATGCTCAAAGGAACTAGCTTTTGGGCTAGCGAACTCCATTCGTTGTTGGAATCCTTTTCTCGCACCATTAATATTAACAATATACTAGGCATTGGATTAGGAATGAAAGTTTTAAAAAAGTAGATATAGGACTAATATTTGATTTATGAAAAAGCTCGGTACAGATCGAAAAGCCTAATTCCTTATTCCCTACTCCCTACTCCCTACTCCCCACTCCCCGCCCACGTAGATAATTTCAAAAATCAAATAT
>NZ_JAIVFR010000860.1 GCF_020829685.1 Nostoc sp. CHAB 5715
GGGCGGTGGTGTTTTTAGTGCATCATTTAATGGCGCTCGTTTGGTAAGAGCCAATTCCACTTCTAGTGGTGTCACCATTAGATTACTCCAGCAAACTGCAACCATTACTCTACCCCTGTTTCCAGATGAAGTGGTAGAAGGCTTAGAAACCTTTACTTACACACTTAGCCCTGTACCAGGCTACGATTTTGTACCGGGTGAAAACGCTATTACATTTACCATCAACGATACAGCCACACCACCACCGCCCATTCTCCCCACAATCAATCAACTATCTGATAGTGTATTTCAGCTAGAAGGTAGCGATCAGCCAAAACTTCAAATCTCCCTAATTGAGCGCAATTCTAATCAAGTTAACGAGCTAGGTGTATTTATCGTTGACGATGATAAGGGAACCATCAATGGAATAGAACCTAATTCTACAGGATACGCACAAGCAGCACTGGATAGAGCAGAACTTATTTTCTCTGCTATTTCTAATTTGCCAACTGGATTTAATCAAACAAATTCAACTAGCTTATTAGAATTGAATTCAGGGGATAAATTAGGATTTTTATTAGTAGAAAATAGTACGATTGATGCCGTGCGTTCTGGGGTAACTTCTTTATCAGAAGTTATTTTTGCTGAACCTTCAACCCAAAAAGTAGAAACTTTAGATGATGGGAACTACTTAATATCTTGGGAAGATCCCAAAGGAAATGATGTCAGTGATTTCAAAGATTTAGTGATAAAAGCTTTAGCCACCAATCAATCTTTACCATTAGGTGCAGGGTTGCAAGGAAATCCTGAAGGAGAACTGATTGATTTACGAGACATCACAGGTCAGGTGCGTGCTGAGTTTGAATTATACAGAGAAGCTGCCTTTGATAATTTGATTGGATTTTACAAAGTTGCTGATGCTGATGGTGGTATTGATGCCGATGGGAATGGTACTATTGATATCCGTCCTGGCGATCCAGGTTATGCAAAAGCCGCAGTCCAAGGACGTGTTGCAGGTCTTGACCTAACCGTTAATAATCAAGGGACTGCTACTTTTACAACTAACCTCAACGGCGGTTCAATTTATGCACCATTTATTATTGCTAATAGCAAACCAGAGGCAATTGTAGATGATAATCCTAATAATGACCCTGCGGTTTACTTCGCCTTTTTGGGTGCTAACCCAAGTAACTATGACCATATACGCCTGTTAGGAAATAATACGTGGGGTTTTGAAGATTTACCTCTGGGCGGTGACAAGGATTACAATGATGTAATTGTGCAAGCGAATTTCAATCTGATCTAGAACTCTGTACCTCACGTTGGCGTAGCCTCTCGTAGAAAAGTTGGGGAATCCTGGGCGCGACCTGTTGAAATCTGCTGCATTAGATATCTGGTGAAAAATAATGTAGAGACGTAGCAGTGCTACATCTCTACAAGGGTTCTGGATAATGCATATTTAATTTCTGGAAATGTCTATTCATCCCTAAATTCAGCAATGCCCGAATTACTATAATCCCCATCATAAAATATGTTTTTTAGAATCCTCTCAACAACTCTTCTCAGCTCAACCCTATTGTTTGCTCCAGCGATCGCTAAAGCTGCAACCCTGGGGACTGGATCGAGTTCTTCCTCTGCCTTATCGGTTACTCTTGCAGTAGATTCATTACCATCCCCTGTCGAGCAAAATCTGGCAGAGCAGCTACAGGCAAGTCTGGATCAAGCACGGGGCAGCATTCCGGGGGCAGCCGTAGCGATTATTAGTCCTAAAGGAACCTGGTTTGGGGCTAGCGGGGTGGCAGACATCGCAACAAATACAAAATTACAGCCTAGCGATCGCTTCCAAATCGGCAGCATTACCAAGACCTTCGTAGCAACAACCATACTACAACTAGTCGAAGAGGGCATCCTTGGTCTAGACGATACCTTAGTTGACCGACTACCAAAGACGGTAACGGCGGTGATTCCCAATTCAGAGCGGATTACAGTGCGCCAACTATTAAACCATACTAGTGGCATTGCCGACTATACCGATGTGTTGTTTACACAGGCTGCGGTCAACCCAGGAGTTTTTTTTAATAATTGGCAACCAGAGGAACTGGTGAGCTTAATTAATGGCACAGAAGCGATTTTTGAGCCTGGAGAGTCGTGGGAGTATTCCAGTAGCAACTTTCTCTTGTTGGGTATGGTGGTGGAAGCGGCAACCAACGGTAATATTGCAGATGAAATTCGCGATCGCATCCTCGATCCCTTAGCCCTCAGCAATACCTTTTTTGCGGAAGAAGAAACTATCCCAGGCGGCTATGTCAAAGGCTATTGGGACTTTGATCAAGATGGCACGCTGAACGATATTTCTGTAGCCAATCTATCTTGGGCTTGGTCTGCGGTAAATTATACCGTGGACTTAAAACAAAGCTTCAGTGCCTCCTCAGCAATAGCCGGATTGGTACAGAAGCACACACTTTATGCAAAAGCATTCAGTGTGCTTTGTATGTGACAGCGAGTATCTCACGGGGCAATGGTAGTTCAATGACGGCATCAATAACGATTAACAAAGGCGATCGCCTCCTGCATCAAAATGTTCTCGGTTCTCGTCGGTTCAGTAACTATTGTTGGGCAGCTATCGTTACCTTGGGAGCAAGCGGCTTTTTATTAGCTGGGATATCCAGTTATTTAAAAGTTAATTTACTCATAGTTTCTGATCCAACTAAACTAGTATTCGTCCCTCAAGGATTGGTAATGGGGTTATATGGTACTGCTGGCTTGCTATTAGCCACATACCTGTGGCTAGTAATTTTATGGGATGTGGGAGGCGGTTACAACGAATTTAATCAGGAAACTGGCACAATCAAAATATTCCGTTGGGGATTTCCTGGGAAAAATCGCCGAATTGAGATTGACAGCCGCATAGAAGATGTGCAGTCCGTGCGAATAACCGTCAAAGAAGGTCTTAATCCCCTTCGCGCCCTCTATCTACGCATTAAGGGGCGGCGAGATATACCCTTAACACGGGTTGGACAACCGTTATCTTTAACAGAGTTGGAAACAGAAGGCGCAAAATTAGCCCGCTTTTTGGGAGTGTCATTAGAAGGGCTGTAAGGGAGTGGGGAGTGGGGAGTCGGGAGTCGGGAGTGGGGATGAGGGAGCAGGAAAGTGGAGATCAAAGACTCATTAACGGAGTTCAAAGACTCATTCACGAGTATCAAAGACTCATTCACGAGTATTAAAGACTCATTCACGAGTATTAAAGACTCATTCACGAGTATTAAAGACTCGC
>NZ_JAIVFR010000861.1 GCF_020829685.1 Nostoc sp. CHAB 5715
TAGGGGAATGTGAAGATCGGGGGCAGGGGGCGCTTTCAAGGGCAGGTATTTAAGAAAAGAGCAAATCAGCAGGTAAAATACAGAACTGATGTCAGACCGCAAAAATATGCAAGGCAGATGGAAAGCAAAATAAAAGAAGTTCCCAAAGCTGTAAAATTAACTTGGAGTCCGATCGCAACTAATCCAGCGCCAACCAGCGCACCTGTTTAACTGTACTGATAGCCACCCTCATGGGGTTGCCAATTTCCACAACTCACAGTTTAACAGGTGCGCTGGTTGGCGCTGGATTAGTTGCGATCGGACTCCAAGTTAATTTTACAGCTTTGGGAACTTCTTTTATTTTGCCTCTATTACTCAGTCCAATTATTGCTATTCCTTTGGGGGCAGGAATTTACAGCTTATGTAACTATATCATTTCAAAATGGAACCTACCAGTCAATCAAAAAATAATTGATACTTGCCATTTTCTTAGTGCTGGTATTGTCAGTTTTGTGAGAGGATTAAATGATACTCCCAAGATTTTTTCACTCATTCTAGTTATTGAGTATTTTTCGATTCAGGGAGGAATGATCACGATTGCGATCGCAATGGCACTTGGCGGTTTACTCAACTCTCAAAAAGTTGCTGTCACCATGAGTGAAAAGATTACCTCATTGAATCATACTCAAGGCTTATCAGCAAATATAGTAACTGCAATTCTAGTCATTGCAGCTAGTCGATTTGGGCTTCCGGTTTCCACCACTCACGTTTCAGTTGGTTCTATTTTTGGAGTAGGCTTGAATGGTAAAAAAGCCAATATACGTGTTTTTTATCAGATAGCATTATCGTGGGTTTTAACCTTACCAATTGCTGCAATTATTAGTGGAATAACCTACAGATTATTGCAAAGTTAAAAAATAAATAATTGAATATATTTTTTGCCATATTTAAGGAGTAGTAATTAATGCAAACTCAATCAAAAATTACATTAAATTCAACAGTTACACCATTTAAAAATAAACTCAATTCTCCTTTGAAAAAAAAAGGAATTACTGTTTTACAAATTAATCTAGGTAAGCGTTGTAACCTTGCCTGTACACACTGTCATGTCGAAGCTGGGCCAAAACGTACAGAAGAACTTTCTCCTGAAGTTTGCGAACAATTGATTTCGCTAATCCATAAATTTCCCGAAATTAAAATTGTGGATTTGACTGGTGGCGCACCAGAAATGAATTATGGATTTAAGCCATTGGTAGAAGCAGCAAGAGCAACTGGTAAGCAGGTGATTGTCCGGTCTAATTTGACCATTTATTTTGCAGATGGATTTACTGATTTACCAGAGTACTTTGCTCAACATCAAATCAGAGTTGTGGCTTCCCTACCCTGCTACCTAGCAGATAATGTTGATAAAATGCGCGGTGCTGGTGTTTTTGATAGTTCAGTCAAAGCTTTGCAGTGGCTTAACCAACTTGGCTATGGTAAAGAGCCAAATTTAATTTTGGACTTGGTATTTAATCCCCAGTTACCCACAGATGAAAAATTTTCCTTAGCTCCCGAACAGACCAACCTAGAACGAGATTACAAAATGTTCTTACAAGAACATTTTAATATTGTGTTTAGCAACCTCTTCACCATTACCAACCTACCAGTTGGTAGAACCAAAATGCATTTAGAACGGCGAAAACTGTACACCAGCTATTTGCAGTTTTTAGAGTCGCATTTTAATCCCGGCACAGTTGAACATTTAATGTGCCGCGATGAACTCTCAATTGATTATTTAGGCAATGTATATGATTGCGACTTTAACCAAATGATGAATTTACCTGCGAAAAACCGCAATGGTGAAATCTTGACAGTTAGCAAACTCTTAGAAGCTGACAGTTTAGACCTGATTAGTGAGATACAAACTGCTGCTTATTGCTATGGTTGTACTGCTGGATGTGGTTCTAGTTGTGGTGGTGCTTTGCTCTAAAGACAAATAAGATAGCGTAGCCAATCTTTGCGTAAGGATGTCAAAATAGTATTTCCACGCTGATGAATTAAAGGAGACTGTGACCACTACATTACACTGGCAGGAACGGGTTGGTAATCAAAGGGATTGGGTTTGGCGCGGCTGGCAAACCCGCTACACTTACATTCGCCCAAGCCAAAATCAGCACAAGACAATACCCCTGATATTGCTACATGGCTTTGGCGCTTCTATTGGTCATTGGCGACATAATTTAGAAGTGTTGGGTGAACATCACACAGTTTACGCCATCGATATGCTGGGTTTTGGCGCTTCTGAAAAAGCCGCAGCTAATTACAGCATCGAACTCTGGGTTGAGCAGGTTTACGACTTTTGGAAAACATTTATCCGTCAACCAGCGATTTTGGTGGGTAATTCCAACGGTTCACTGATTTCTATGGCCGCCGCCGCCACTCACCCCGATATGGTGCTGGGTATGGTGATGATGAGTTTACCCGACCCTTCGCTAGAGCAAGAAGCAATCCCGCCTGTGCTGCAACCAGTTGTCAGAGCAATTAAAAATATTGTTGCTTCACCGTTGATTCTTAAACCTGTATTTAACTTCGTGCGCCGTCCTGGGGTGCTGCGTCGCTGGGCTAGTCTGGCCTACGCTAACCCAGAGGCAATTACCGATGAACTTATAGAAATTTTAGCAGGGCCTCCCCAAGATAGAGGTTCCGCCAGAGCTTTCAGTGCTTTGTTCAAAGCTGCGATCGGAATTAACTTTAGTCCCAGTGTCAAGACAGTATTACCAACCTTAACAATTCCGATGTTGTTAATTTGGGGACAAAAGGATCGGTTTGTTCCGCCAGCCCTTGCTAGCCAATTTGCCCAATATAACCAAAAGTTGGAAGTGCTGAATTTAGAAAACGTGGGTCATTGTCCCCATGATGAATGCCCTGAACAAGTCAACCAAGCTATTTTAGATTGGATTGAGAGGTGGGTTAGCGTAGGCGTAGCCCGCCGCAGGCATCGCTAACCGTTGCTTACTCCCTAAATATTATGCAATGGGAGCGATCGCCCCAACCAATACCTTTGCCACTATTGAATTTTAAATTGCTTAACACCTAGCCAATCGTGGCTTGGTCAGTATTAACATCTGTAGCCCCACTAACAGAACGAGCTACAGAAACCATCTTGTTGAGAATTTCTTGACTGGGAACTTAACGCGAAAGCTATGTCCCGCAAGGAACTGAAGTTCCTTGCTAATAGCAAAAGTCATCTGAAGATGACTAAATATATATCCAAAAATCTTTAGTCTAC
>NZ_JAIVFR010000862.1 GCF_020829685.1 Nostoc sp. CHAB 5715
CAAGCGAAACCCGATATCTTCAGGCTTGAGCGATTTTGGATTTTGGACTTCGGCTACGCTCAGTCGAACGATTTTGGATTTTGGATTAGAAATCTGGGGGCCGGGAAACGACCTAGTTTTCATTAGGGACATCCAAAAAATTCAAACTTCGGCGATTTGGCTAATGATTCAAATTTAAAACTGGTAAGATTATAGTTCCTTGTTGCTTCAGATGTTGATTAATACCGACATATTGAATTAAATTAGGTATAAATTAGCATCAGCAGCCATTTCTGTCCATAAGGAGACTGAAAAATATGACTACAAGTTACGAAACAATGTACATTCTGCGTCCTGACCTGGGAGATGAACAGGTAGAGCAAGCAATTACTAAATATCAGAATTTGCTTCGCGACCAAGGCGCCCAGGATATCCAAATTCAAAATCGTGGTAAGCGTCGTCTTGCTTATGAAATCAAAAAACACCGCGATGGCATCTACATCCAGTTAAACTACACTGCGCCTGCAACTGCGATCGCCCCCTTTGAACGCGCCATGCGTTTGAGTGAAGAAGTGATTCGCTATTTGACAGTTAAGCAGGAAGCCGAAGAGGAAAAACCCCCTAAAGAGGAAAAAGAAAAACCCACTAAAGTGACAGCAACGGTCTAAGGATTAGGGAATAGGGAATAGAGAGATGAGGGAGATGAGGGAGATGAGGGAGATGAGGGAGATGAGGGAGATGAGGAAGAAATAATTAATGCCCCACTCCCCACTCCCCACTTCCCACTTCCCACTTACTAATACTCCATCCCATTCAATAAAATTTTGTTTTTTCTTTTTTCGTGACTTGCTTGGGAATGCTAAATTAACAAATACTTGCCAAAGGTAGTACTCCCGCAGTTATACCTAAGAGTGGACAAGATTCTGAATGGGAGCTGTAAGCTACTGTGAGCCAATCTGATACACCCAATATTCAAGTTCTCTCTACGGAAGTATCGCAGCTACGCCAAGAGTTGCAACTTCGTGATTCCTTAGTGCAACAACTATCTCAAGAACTCTTCCGGCTGGTAAAGGGTAACACTAGTTTTATGCCCCAGCAGCCTGATCTTGAGCGCGATACGACCCAGTTACAGGCTTTGCAAGAACAACTCCAAGCTGTGGAGCAGCAGGTGGCGTTCTACCAAGAGCAAATTACAACTCGTGACTCCGAAATTTACCAATTGCGACAGTCAGTTCAAGAACTCACCGATCGCACTCGGATGTTAGAGCAAGTAGTACAAGAGTTACCTCAAATTTATCGGCGGAAGTTTGAGGAGCGGATGACGCCAGTGAGGGAAAAGGTAGCAATCCTACAGCGGGAAAACCGCCAACTACAAGCAGAACTGCAAAGTGTGAGTTACCGTTTAGCACTCAAAACTCGCAATGCTAGTCACAGTGGCATTGATTTGCCAAATTTTCCCCGCCCAGCATCCGAAGAAACTAACATTTCGACTCCCCAGAAGGCCTAAAGTCATCATTATGATGGAATCGAACAGGTAAAAAATTGCTGCGACAAAGTGTCTTGGATACATCCAACTAGTACGGCAAGGCGGAAGTCAAAAGTCATTTGTCAAAAGTCACGCATAATTGTATTCCGAGCTTCTTGCGCCACTTGAAATGGTATGTTTATTTACGCGCCCTCTGTACTACTACACCAAGGCAATAAATAACAACTATGGAGTTATAAATAAGGCAAAGGCTGATAGTATAACCTTTCTTACCTCCTGCTTCCTTGCAGTAGTAACGTCTGTTATAAAACAATTAGCTCAGAGTAATTTGAAAAGCCCTGTCTTTCAAAAGCTGGGGAGTCTCACAAATAATTGCATTGTTTTGACCGATTTTGGTCAATCTTACTTCACTGCTTTAGGTATTACAATGTCTAAGTTAGTTTTGACGGTTTGTAGTAAGCACTAAAGTGCTTAGAACATCAGGACTAAAGTCCTTACTACGAACTTGCTTATCCATCAATTTAAACTTGACGCACTACGTAGATGGCTTCCAACAAGCAGGTTTATTCGTCTGTTTATTGATATTATCTACGTCAAAGCCATGAGTTTCGCTCAACATTCTTCTAGAGAAAAAAGAAAATCAGCCTGCTAGCACCAGACTGTTCTCTTTGATTTAAGAATATGAAAAAATGCAAATATTGCTTGACTCCACCATCTATCTATAGGTAGATTTATTATTTAGGCTGCTAGCACCAGACTTTTATCTTTAACGGTGGTAAAAATGTCTTCGTAAGTGGGAAAAATTTCAAACACTGAATCTAGTTGGGTAAGTTCTAAAATTAACCGTACAGGAGCTTGCACGTTGCATAGAACCAAGCGACAACCACTCTGACGTGCAGCTTTCAACCCTTTTACTAAAGGGACTAATCCAGAACTGTCCATGAAATTAACTTCTGCTAGGTCGATAACCCAGAGTTGATGAGCTTGGGGCACTACTCTAGCCATCTGTTCACTCAAAGTCTTACCGCCTTCCAAATCTATGCTTGCTTGGGGTTTAAACAAAATAACTTGACGTTCTTGTGTGAGAATCATGAATTTAACAGGGTAATTGGAACACTCGACAAAAAATTGAAAAAAGACATCAATACCTCTTCTCTTTCAACAGCAAAATTAGTGTTTTACCCTGGTATTTGGGTAAATACAGTCGTGCAGTTGAGAAGGATTATTTCAGTATTCATGCCGTATAATTTGTGATAACTTTCATCAATATAGGCATAAACGCCTAACAATTTCGGTATCAACCGTATCTTTTACAAGATTTTCATCATTTAACTGGATATTTATAAATTTTTTATAAATATTTTAATTTGTTTGTAATAAATTATGAACTTGTGGTAGAAGCCTCTAAAAAATGCATAGTTAATAATTAAAAACTAATAGTGACCATAGACTTTAATTTATGGATTATTCAGAATTAAATTAATGGCTCAATGGCTCTAGGTAGCGGTTTAATTGACACCTCGCGCATAAACAAGCAAAGATATAATAAAAGTAAAAATTTGTAAAGACGGCGGTGCGGGATGTCTTTAGAGCTGGTTTCACTAGAAAATATCCAGGAAGTCGCCCACACTTACGGGTATTGGGCAGTTTTTTTGGGAATTTTGCTAGAAAATTTAGGCATTCCCCTTCCTGGCGAAACCGTGACCTTAGTAGGCGGGTTTCTAGCTGGTAGCGATGAACTGAATTTCTGGCTGGTTCTCGGTGATGCAATTATGGGTGCTGT
>NZ_JAIVFR010000863.1 GCF_020829685.1 Nostoc sp. CHAB 5715
CCCAAGCTTACGCCGACAATACCGATTACTAGAACCAGCCATAGCAGCCGACCAATTCCGTGTGTCCGAAGAGAATATTGAAAACGGCTGGTGCTACGTTCAGACAAGTAAGCACCCAACGGCTGAATAAGATTGACCAACATGGGGATAGAGCACAGCATCCCAAATACCACTGGACTAGCACCCAATTCCACCAAAAAATTGCTAAGTAAAATCCCGCCAGTTCCAAGGGAGTAAACCGCTGCTAAGACAGAATCTGTAGTGGAGGCTTTTAAACTAGTGCGAATCGCATCCTTGGGAATTCGAGAGATTGGAGAAAGTGCTCTGGATGGTGAGGCAATCTGGGGAATTTCCAGAGTCAGTGGCGCATTTGTTTCAACCTGAACAAAATCCATAATGTATGTTTATGAGTAAAACATGCTGACATAAATTTGGTTGCCGAGGAACTCAGTATGCTTTCATGAGCATTCTTGATAAGTTTTTGTTATTTTAGCTTGCAATTCTCAACCAAAATTTCAAATAAGTAAAATATCACCTACTATTTTTGCTTCGCAGGTAAGTAAATATATTTAAAAAAGATCATCAATAACTTTGATAACCAGTTTGTCAGCGCCTTGTTGGGGCAACAACTATATTTACAAGCTATGACCAAGACTTACTGCGATCGCCATTCATTATGGCAGTCAATTATACTACAGTTTGCAGGTAAGTAAATATTCAGAGGCGATCGTGAATAACTTTTCAAGTTCCGATTTCTAAGCACAGAGTACGAGATATAATCATGCACGACCTATCGCTCGCTACAGCCGGGTTAGTGCGGGATTAAGCGGAGGTTCAGTAGTGTTTGAAATCAGCAGGCGGCACAGAAACGCCAGCTGGAATATCACAGAAAGTTCATCGATTTTCGGAACTTTACACGATTAGCTGAAGATCAACGAGTTTGGATTGCTTTGAGAAACACGGCAGAATATGAGGCAAGGGGAAGAGCGCATTGAGTATTGGTTATCCCCCTCATCCCCCTCATCCTCCTCATCCCCCTCATCCCCCTCATCCCCTATGCCCCATGCCCCATTCCCAATGCCCCATTCCCCAAACAGTATTTTGGGCAACAAATTGCACTCCTAACGTGATATTGGTATTACAGCGACTCAATCTCTATCTATCAGTTAACAACCATTATGGGTTTTGCAGACCTATCGATCGCAGAGATAGCAGCCGACTACAGCATTCCTGTAGAAAAAGTGTTTTCTCTGTGCAACCAACTGGGAATTCCTTACAAACACCAAAAGACTCGTTTGGCGTTAGAAGATGCAAAGGCAATTATTTCCCAAATATCGTCTGAAATACGCCCAAAAGGTACTAGCGACTTGATGGGTGATCACGAGGTCACCTGAAGGGTTATCTCGGGCTTTGGCTAATCACTGATAGCTAATGATAAAAAACAATAAGTCATTAGCAATTAGCAGCTTGGAGATTGAGAATCGCTTTCTTAGCTGTGTTGAGCGTCAAAATCTTTAAGGGGAAACATGTTTAAAAGACTAATTGGCGTTGTTGTGGTTACTGTTTTACTCTCGTTTCAGTTGCTTGTCGGTAGCGCGACAGCAGTGGAATTGGACAAAGCTACCCGGACAGTGCCATTAAATGAAAACGGTGATACTGTCGTACTTAGCCTTAAACAAGTCAAAGAAGGCAAACGCTTATTTAATTACGCTTGCGCCCAATGTCATGCTGGGGGAGTTACCAAAACAAACCAGAACATTGGACTCACTCCAGAAGACCTGGCACTGGCAACACCCAACCGTAACAACGTTGAAGGCTTGGTGGATTATCTGAAAAATCCCACTACTTACGACGGGGAAGAAGAGATTTCCGAAATACACCCTAGTATCAAAAGCGCAGATATTTTCACAGAAATGCGAAATCTGACAGATGATGACTTGGAGGCGATCGCCGGTCATATTCTCTTACAACCCAAAATCGTTGGCACTAAGTGGGGAGGCGGAAAAATCTATTACTAAATCCCGGAATTAGTACTGAGTCATTGGGGCATGGGGCGTAGGGCATAGGGCATTGGGCATTGGGCATTGGGCAGAATTCATTCCCCATTCCCCATTCCCCATTCCCCATTCCCCAATTTTCACCAAAGTTTAGCTGCTTTCGTTCTCGCAGCAGCACAAAAAGTTCTTAGTTGGGGCACGGAAATTTTGAATCAAAATATTTTTCAAGAAAAAATAAAAATCTCTTATTGTACTGTTTACCTTTATTCACAAGCTTTTTGGGCTATGGCAGTCTAGTATTTATTACTGATTGCACAACTTTTTGCAATAAATTGGTCTCCATTCTTAAAAAAAAAATTGTATCTATGACAGATTGTCATACTTTGGCGTTGATTTTATTTAAAATGAGAAAAGGAAAAAAATTATTTGTTAGGAGAGAGCCATGAAATTGATTTCGGCAAGCTGGCAACGTCTTAGTTTAGCTGTGTTAACAATCCTTTTAGTTGTTAGCAGCTTTGCTGTTTTTACTCCCAGTGCTTCGGCTGAAACTTACAAGGTGAAATTGGGTAGCGATAAAGGAATGCTGGCATTTGATCCGAAAAAGTTGACAATTAAACCAGGTGACACAATTGAATGGGTGAACAATAAAGTTCCTCCCCATAATGTTGTGTTTGATGCTGCCAAAAACCCAGTTAAGGACGCCACTTTAGCAAAATCTCTGTCTCATAAGAATTTGCTGATGAGTGCTGGTCAAAAGGAAACAACTACCTTCCCCGCAGACGCACCTGCTGGTGACTACACCTTCTACTGCGAACCCCACCGTGGTGCTGGCATGGTTGGTACAATCACTGTCCAAGGCTAGAAACATCCTCATTGACATAAGATGATTTTCTGGGCTTCTTTGAAATTAGCTCATAGCAACACGCTACACTCCTAGAGTGACGCACACAATGGATAAATGGCGGTAACGAGTCTTATCCTCCCCTAAGACGCTAAGTAACCTGTGGCGATTGAGGGGTGAACTCGTTACCGCCAATTTTGATCAAATTTGACTTAATCAGGTGTTAATCGCGTTTATACTCTTGCTGGAGGCTTGTTGCGAGGAAATTCTGTTGAGAATACTTTTATTAATCCTACTGTTGGCGATCGCTCTATTCAAATTGACATTCATTAGTCCAGCACTAGCTGCCGAAATATCTAACGGTGCTAAAATTTTTGAGGCTAACTGTGCTTCTTGCCACATAGGT
>NZ_JAIVFR010000864.1 GCF_020829685.1 Nostoc sp. CHAB 5715
AACAGTCTCCTGTTAGCCGATCGCCTGGTCGTTACTAATAACGCCACCATTTTCACCATTACTGTCATCAACAATTAGAATATTTAACTCTTTATTGACGCTATTTTTACACGAACCGAGAAAAATAGATCCGTAAGCACCTCTATCTTTGTTATCAGGGCATAATTGTTTAATTCTATCTAGACATTCTTCCGGCCCATATAACAACCGTGTTTTTGATGATAATAATAATTTGTGACCTTCAGGATGATTAATTAATTGTTCCACAGTAGACTTTTCGTCCATATGCCCGAACGAAAAGTTAACCCCAGGAAAGAAATGTTCTATTAGGGTATTATTAAGTTCTTCTTTTAACAGTGAATCTGGATTAACCGTATTACCATCTGTATGAATCCACTGATTTAACCTAGTGTCAAAATGTTTAGCTTGAATTGTCATATATAAACAATTAAACTTATAAATTTAAATATAAATTTTTACTTTTTGGCACTAAAATACCCTTAGAGTTTGATTTTACTTTCTCTATATTGGTAATTTATTAAACAATTTTCTAATTTCTATTTGCAAAATAGATATAATTTTTAATACATAGGAATATGATTATTACTTAGGACATGGCTCCTGAAGACGTATTCGGCGTGATCTCAAAATTTAAGTATGAAGAAAATATACAAACTTCTCAATTACTTCTTGGTTAATGCTAAATCAGTAGTAACATTCTTAATGTTTGCCATTGTGCTGATGTTTGTAGTTTGATAGAGAAAGCTAAATTAGTATGGCAGCAGCTTGATAATTTTATGTCTGCATAATTTTTTACCCTTCTGTAGTTTTTCAATTTGGATCTATCCTTTGTTCTAGCTATTATTTTTATTTAAAGTAACTAGAACAAAGTGGCTTGAGATACAAAGCTTGACTTCTCAGTATACTGAGCAAGATTCAAGTAGGATTCCTATATAAAATACATAATTTTGTATAGTGTTGTAGACGTTCTGCGTAATATTTAGTTTAAGTTGGTTCTCTAACTCTTCCAATTTAGATGATTTTATAGGTTCTAAACCTAAATAATTATGATACGCCTCATTAGCTTCATTAAGAACACTATGAGATTGATATGATGCTTCGTTTTTAACCATAAACTCTATCAAGCTTTCTATAGTGTCACCCTGCCAAGAGTCTGAAATCTTATCTTGAAATCTTCCTCTTTTAGTCGATGTCGCATCACTCCATAAATCACCAAAGGGTGCATCTTGATTTTTAAATTGTTTGAGCCATTCTCTAAAACTTATGGTCATTTTTCATTTCTCCCTAGTCGGTTTTTAGCCTGTTGGCATACCTATCAGAGCGATTCGATCGTAACCGTCACAGCGTACTGGTAGATAAAGCAGCTTTACAGATAAGATAATCCTGTATTTCAGTATCTATATTTTGTGGCAGTAATGAAGTAAATTTTCCCTTTTTGCTGGTTTTATGAGTCGATGGGTATAATTTCATCACTGTTGAAAACTTCAACTGTAGCATTTGGACTGTTCATATCTGTGGTTTGTTCGAGTAGGCGTGTTGCTTCCTCAAGCAATGTGCTTGCGTTGTGAAGCAGTGTTCGCACTTGGGTTAACTTGTTCCGCCGTTCGATACCAAGTTGTGCTTCTATATACCGCGCATCATGCTGATGGCTGAGATGAATTACCCGTACTTCTTGTTCTTTCTCTGAAGGTGCAAACATTGCGTTTTCGGCGGTTAATTTATAGTACGAGTACGTACCACTCGGCCGTTTGACATTGTAGATGTGGAGTTCGCAACCAGGTGGCGCGATGTACTGTCCGTCGAAGTTGGTAAGTCCAGTACGAATATTATCCAATGTGGTGGCGATCGCCTCAATGGCCGGGATAACACTTAACGATTCTGGTGATTGTGGGCAACCGCGCCTCATCAGCATCATGATAGCGGCAGAACGACGGGTCAGGCGAATTTGTTCTTGATACTGGCGCATTTGTTCTTCCCGAATACGAACAAGTTCGAGTTCTTCATCGGGGCTTAGTTGAACCGCACTCCCACAGGTTTTGTAATTTAAGCAGTCGCCAGAGTCTATGCCTGGGTATTGCATCATACTGGCACAGTCAAATCCAAGTCCGCATTTTTTCTTAGGCATAGCTTATATCCTTTAGTTCTAGTTACTTTTATAATTTAATATAGCTAGAACAAGGTAGAGTTATTTCCTATGGGGTTATGTGCAAACCCACAGAGATAAACGATATTAGGATTTTTTCACCTGAGTAGGATATCGTTTGTACGAAGTATTCAAATTTGAACACTTCGTAAAGACGATAGTAATTCCCAACAGCTTTTTACCCACAGTCATAGAGGCACTGTGGATTAAGTTTTCTCTACCAACAGATTTACTATTGCTCAATGCCTCTTTGCGATCGCAATTTATTCATTAACGCTTGTTGGGTAAAGACACGCAAGCTTTCAATCTGCTCGATTTCGTTTGTTGTTAGTCGAGTTGGTATCTCTTCGTACCAGTTTCCCTGACTATAGCAGGTTTGCATCACAGGAGTATTATCCCCATGACGGTAAACAGTCAGAATATTGGCATCTAAGCTGGCACTCAATTCCCGTCCCTTGATACGGAAATTATTGGTAACAAGCATATAGTCAGTGATTGTAGAAGGCAGATATTTGAGGTTAGAAGGGAGAAGGTTAGGAAAAGGGGGAGTAGGGGAAGATTGCTCTTGCAGGATTTGTTGAGCAGTGGATAGACGGTTTTCTTCTGAAATATCCTGTTCTGGGTGTTGCTCCTTCAGATGCGGCTGTACTTTTTTCTTAACCTTATTTGCTTTCGACGTGGGTTTATCTTCTAATCTTGGTTGTATTACCGAAATTTGATCTGGATAATTACTATTGAGTACTTTCGTACTAGCAAGTATTTTGGAGTTACTATCGATATCGCCATTACTATCACTTGTACTGCTGCTAGTAGCTTTATCGGTATAAAAAGACTTATTTTTACTTGTGCCATTAGTATTTATGCGGTTAATTGCTCTGGCTTTAGCTTGTTGAATTACTTCCTTATCTTTCTCTTGGTCGTATGTTATTCCATATTCAGACCGCAGTTTGTTCCAACTATAGGGTTTGTATACTTGATAACCAGCGATTTTCACATCATTATGGATGTAGGTAAAGCCTAGTAGTTCCTCCCCCCGCATTTTAGGCAATACCCCAATGTTGTTTTCCTCCAAACGTTG
>NZ_JAIVFR010000865.1 GCF_020829685.1 Nostoc sp. CHAB 5715
ACTAAATTAGGTTCAAGAAATTGAGTAATTGCGAGTCGGACTAGTACCAGAGATGGGGTTGCTATCTATTTTTCTGGGATTGCGAGTCGGATTAGTAACAACACGCTTACCCTGAATTTTTACGGGTTGCCCACGATTGGGTTCGTTAGAAGTCTTGACTTTTCTAGGTTTATTCTGCATTTGAGTTATAGATATAGCGTATGGTTGATCATCACAATTACTCAATTTCTTGAACCTAATTTAGTGCTGCGGCTACTGTAAAATTAAGTTATCACTCTTTTTTTACATGAAGCATTTGCAACAGTTCGGTTAGACGCTGGTAATCGGTGAGATATAAGTAGCCAATTAAGGTTTCTAGACTAGTTGCCTGTTGATAAATTTCGGGATTAAGTCGCTTAGGGCGTCCTGTAGCGGCGTTTCTACCCCGTCGGACAATTTCTAATTCAGTGTCCCTGAGATGAGGAATCAGCGATCGCAAATGTAGCGCTTGTGTTTCCGCTCTTACCTGCTCCACTACCAGACTATGGTAAATTCCTGACCGCTGCAATGGCAGCAGATAGAACATTCTAACATATAACTCATAAATTGCATCCCCTAAATATGCTAAAGCAGTAGGAGAAATTTGTTGCACTTGTGAGAGGGAAATCTGTTGGAATGGCGCTGTGGTTGTCAAGAGTGCTTGAGTCCAAGATAAAGTCTGTTTGGGAGTTTCATCTTGTCCATCTAATAGCTTTTCCTCCTGTGACTTCACAAATAAATCATTCCTTGATGGGCTACATTTGGCAGGCATTCTTTGCAAAGACTGATTTTTCTGAAGTAAGCCATAATCTTATACTTAGCATAATCAATACTATCAGAAATACTTACTAATTCTATCTTTTTGATTGAGAGTTGGCATTTTAGAACACCCTGATGTCAACGCCTATAAACTAAATTTTGCCTACTTGTGGTCTGTAGCTAAGATAGGGTAAAATTCTGACATCAGATTCACCCTGTTAATTGATCGCATTGTCGTGCTTACTTAGTAAGCGACAATTTTTAACTATACAGTATCAAGTCAAATTTACCTATAGAGAAATCTTCTGGCTTTGTATTTCTTACAAATTTCTCAGACTTGATTGTTTATCCGATAAGAAGCCAAAAATTACATACCCAAGAACTGGGTGTCTATATCTTCATTATTGCTCAACTTTAAACATAATAGCTTAACTGGCTTTGTGCCTCTCCCACAAGGAGAGAGGTTTTCTGCCAGAAGTTTTAAAAATTAAGCTATCCGATGTTGAATCTGGATAGCCGAATTGATCTCTCGGTTCAAGCAATCAAGACTACTTGACGTTTTCTAGAGCTTCTTCAACTGATTTTTGCAGGGAGAGAAACTTCTCTAGGCGAACAAGCTTGACCGTTTGAGTTACCCGGGCATTCGTGACGATTTGCAAAGTGCCTTCAGCAGTTTGAGCCTGCTTGGCTAGCTGCACCAAAGCACCCAAGCCAGAGCTATCAATAAAGTCGATTTGTGAGAGATCCAAAATAATATGCTTAGGGCCCTCGTCAATCTTACTGCCAAGTACCTTGCGAAATGTCGGCTCAGAAAAGGCATCTAACAAACCTGTGAGGCGGAATAGCTGACAGTTATCCCGGACTTCACGAGTACCCCTCAGGCTAACGGTTAGATTCAATGGATCAGCAATAATTCCCTCCTCATGAGTTAAAGTGAACGCTCAAGTATAGATGGTTTTTGAGCAAGTTGTCTACAATCTAGTGAAGTAGGGCATTGGGCATTGGGCATGGGGCATTAGGAAAAGACAAGGAAGAAACTTGTTCAATAATTCTCCCTCATCTCCCTCATCTCCCTCATCTCCCTCATCTCCCTCATCTCCCTCATCTCCCTCATCTCCCTCATCTCCCCCATTCCCTATTTTTACCTCACTTCGGCTGCCACGGCTTGACGTGCTGTTCGCATGGCTTGAACAAATTGCTCAAACAAGTAATCAGCATCGTGAGGGCCAGGGCTGGCTTCTGGGTGATATTGGACGGAGAATACAGGTAGAGATTTATGACGTACCCCAGCAACGGTGCGATCGTTTAAGTTCAGGTGGCTGATTTCCACAACTGCCGTAGGTAAAGAATCTGGGTCAATAGCAAAACTATGGTTTTGGCTGGTAATTTCTATCCGTTGTTGTAAACCGGCAGGCTGATTTAAACCACGATGCCCAAATTTTAGTTTATAGGTTTCTGCCCCTAGTGCATGACCTAAAATTTGGTGTCCCATACAAATACCAAAGATGGGCTTTTCACTTAACAGAAGCGCTTTGGCAGTTGCAATCCCTTCTGTGACGGCAGCAGGGTCGCCAGGGCCATTAGAAAGAAACACACCATCTGGATTGTAGTTGAGGATTTCCTCTGGTGGCGTATCAGCAGGCACAACAATTACCCGACAACCATAACTTGTTAAGCGACGCAGAATATTCCGTTTTACGCCAAAGTCAAGGGCAACAACGGTAAAGGGTTCTCCAAGATTTTCCGCAGTTTCAGAGTTGAATTCCCAAGCGGGAATTGTGGGATCTGACCATTCATAAGCCGTTGGGGTGGTAACTTCCCAAACCAGATTTAATCCCGCCATGTTGGGAGCCGCTAGTACCTGCTCTAGCAATTCCACCTCATCGAGAATAACTGTGGAAATGCCACCGTTCATGGCTCCAAACATGCGAATTTTGCGGGTGAGGGCGCGGGTATCGATGCCGTAGATCCCTGGTACTTGGTTTTGTTTAAGGTAGTCTGGTAAGGATTGTGTCGATCGCCAGTTACTCGGACGGTGACAAATATTCCGAGCGATCGCACCCCGAACCTGGGGCCCATCTGATTCCTCATCTTCAAGATTGACGCCAGTATTGCCTAATTCAGGATAGGTAAAAATTACAATCTGACCGCAGTAACTTGGGTCGGTTAGTACTTCTTGGTAGCCGGTCATGCCAGTATTGAACACCACTTCTCCGATTGCGGTTCCCGTAGCACCGAAAGACCAACCGCGATAAGTGGTTCCATCTGCCAAGACAAGTAAAGCTGGTATTGCGTCAGACAGGGGCATAGTAAATTGGGGAGTGGGGAGTGGGGAGTGGGGAGTAGGGAGTGGGGAGTGGGGAGTGGTGTAGTTCAATTACTTGAAAAGCGCTGTAAAACAATTCGCAATGACGCTCGTTTGCCTTTGGCGTCTCACGCCACTTGCTCCACTTGGGGAAACCCC